>JAUVOS010000148.1 GCA_030599055.1 Lutibacter sp. | reverse complement strand
ATACAGAAAATGGTATTGCAGTAGTTGAGTTTTTTCACCCGGCAAGTAATTCATTACCGAGTAATTTATTAGAAAGAATAATTAAAGCATTTAATGAATTAGGCAATGATAACAATGTCAAAGTCATTATCTTAAAAAGTGAAAAAGAAAAGGCCTTTTGTGCTGGTGCTTCTTTTGATGAACTCTTGACAATTGACAACCCCAAGGATGGAGTAGCCTTCTTTTCCGGTTTTGGAAAGCTCGTTAATGCGATGCGAAAGTGTAAAAAACCCATTATAGGGCGCATACAAGGCAAAGTTGTCGGAGGAGGAGTAGGAATTGTCTCTGCATGCGATTATGCTATGGCAACCGAGCAAGCTTCTGTAAAACTTTCTGAGATAAGTATTGGCATCGGCCCTTTTGTGGTAGAACCGGCTATTCGCCGTAAAATTGGAGTGGCGGCTCTTGGAGAACTGTCTCTAAATCCGGCGATGTGGCAAAATGCCTATTGGGCAAAAGCAAAAGGTTTATATGCACGTGTTTTTGACTCTGTTAAAGATATGGATAAGGAAATTCAAATTCTTTCCGAGCAATTAGCTTCCTACTCACCTGAAGCAGTGCAACATTTAAAAAGTATACTATGGGAAGGAACACAAAACTGGGACACATTACTACCCGAAAGAGCTAAAATTTGTGGAAATTTGGTGCTTTCGGAAACGACAAAAAAGGCTTTGAATAAATTTAAAGGGTAATTAATATAAGACACATAAGAACATATAATAGTAAAAAACTTATATGACCTTATATGCCTTATGTGGTTCAAAAAAAATAAATGGAAATAACAAAAACCTATCTAAAAGATTTAGTGTATCAGGTTAATGGTGCCGCAATAGAAGTACATAAAGCATTAGGCCCCGGGTTATTAGAAAGCGTTTATCATAAAGTTCTAATTAAAGAATTATCTTTGAGAGGTTTAAAATATCAATCAGAACTAATTGTTCCTGTAGAGTACAAAGGCTTACGTTTGGATACTGAACTTAGATGTGATTTGTTTATTGAAAACATATTAGTAGTTGAATTAAAAACTGTTGAATACATCTTACCTGTACATGAGGCGCAAATCCTTACCTATATGAAGCTTTTAGATGCTCCAAAGGGCTTACTGATTAATTTTAATGTATCAAATATTTATAAGGAAGGACAGAAAACATTTGTAACTGAGAATTTTAGAATTTTACCTGAATAAAAAATATGAACCACATAAGACATGTAAGAACACATAAGAGTAAAAAACTTATATGACCTTACATGCCTTATGTGGTTTAAAAAAATAAAAAATGAATATTTTCAACATCATCATTTTAGGTCTACAACAAGGCACCGAACAAATCAAAGACAAAATAGAAAATGCTCCTAATGGAGGTTACGAAATAGGTGTAGTTATAGGGACCTATATACCTTTTGTCCTTTTTATTATAATTGCATATATCATCTACTTCAAGGCAAAAAACAGAAAAGATTAAGGAAATAGTTTACTGATTCTTAATAAGATTCTGTAAGAGATCAAACAATTTTTTAGCGTTTATCCAAGATTTATTATCAGAATTCCTATCGTTTGTCTGTATTTGATATACTGTTGAATTTTCTAGCATATTTAATTCAATAATATATGTAAAATCATTCCTTAAATAGTTTTTGTCAATCTTAATAGTCTTTTGGTAATCTACGTCAAATTGATTTTTAGACATAAATGAAAATATTGCACTACGTTCTTTGTTAGATAACATCAGACTCTTTTTTTTAGCTTTTCGTTTTTCTGATTTAAACCCCCAAAATCTTTCATTATAAAAAAGCATTTTTCCTACCAACATAAATATTCTATCAGAACCATTTGAGTCTTTAGAACGTTCCTTTCTTTTATAAGAAATTTTTAAATCAAAATGGTCACTGTCTTTCATTTTAGCTAATTATTTACGATTTTAGATTGGTTAACATATCTTTTACTATGGCATCCGTGTCATATTCGTGATTCCAATCCCATTCCTTTCTAGCCAATGAATCGTTTATGGTTTGTGGCCAAGTGTCTGCAATTTCTTGTCTAAAATCGGGTTTGTAAGTTATCGTAAAGTTTGGTATGTGTTTTTGTATAGTTCCTGTTAATTCTTTAGGATTAAAACTCACAGCAGCTACATTATAAGATACATAAGTATCAAAAGGTTTTTTATCCATTATATCTACCGTTGCTTTAAGCGCATCATCCATATACATCATAGGCAATGTCGTATTCTCTGCTAAAAAACACTCATAAGTGCCGTCTTTAATTGCTTTGTGGAATATTTCAACAGCGTAATCGGTCGTTCCTCCACCAGGTAATGTTTTCCAACTAATTATCCCTGGATAACGTAAAGTTCGTACATCCACACCAAACTTATCATGATAATATGCACTCCATCGTTCTCCAGCTAATTTACTAATTCCATAAACTGTAGCGGGTTCTAATATAGTTTTTTGCGGTGTATCAATTCGAGGTGTTGTTTCCCCAAATACTGCAATTGAACTAGGCCAAAATACTTTTTTAATCAATTTTTCTTTTGCAAAATCTAATACATAAAGTAAACTGTTCATATTAATATCCCATGCTTTTTTGGGTTGCTTTTCAGCAGTTGCAGATAACATCGCTGCCATTAAATACACAGTAGTGATCTCGTGTTTATGTATAATCATTAGAATTGCTGCTTTATCAGTTGCATCTAAAAATTCAAAAAGACCATTTTGCATGATTTCAGCATTTCCTTCTCTAATATCTGAAGCTATAACTGCTTCATTTCCATGTTTTGCACGTAACTTTAACGTAAGTTCTGAGCCTATTTGTCCACAGGCACCGATTATTAATATTTTTTCTTGCATTTATTTAAAGATTTATAGCACAAATATACGTGTTTAATAAGAATTCTATTTTGTGTTTTATAAAAATTTTATACAGTTTTTCGAAAATTTTAAAGCTACTAATAACTTGACTTTTACGTATTTTTTATCGTACTTTGCTTATCATTCGATAAAGTTTATTAAAACGAAATTTTATCTTACCGTTACCCATAAGCAAATAGAAATATGAAAAAAGGAATTTTATTAGTGCTATTATTAACATTTATAAGTACTTTATCTATATCACAAGAATTACCAGATGGACAGATTTTATGGAGTTCTGAAAACAGACTTTCTGAAAAGGATTTTCAGATAAAGATTAACTCAAACAGTAACTCTGCTGTATTCAGCCAATTTTATATTACTCATTCTATAAATGGATTTGATTTCTTGAAAAAGAACTTAAATCAAAGAATTAAAAATATATTTATAGGTAATGCTTCGTGGATAGATACGACTAAAACAAAAGGAACCTATAAATTGATTGAATATCAACAAATGCAATTTGATTTAGCAGAAATTTATACTAGAACTTTTAGGAAAAGAATATTGATTAAAAAAAATGAAATTGTAAAAGGGACAAAAATTATTGAAAAAATTAACGATGAAGTTATGACTGAATTTTCTGAGACTCGTTTGGATTTAGAAAAAGAAACCGAAGGTGGACAAAATAAACTTGAAGTTAATAACTGGAAAAAAAGAATTGAACTGGAATTAAAGGAATTGATCGAATTTAAATATGAAAATAAAAAGAAAATAAAATTGAAATAAAGCCTATGGGTAACATTGCCTAAAATCCATTGTGGCTAATTGCTTACCTCAAAGTTGATTTTGTATTTATGAACACGCCAAATCTTTGGATTTGGCAATTTAAGTGGAAAGAAACAGCGGACAAATCCAAAGATTTGTCTAATTTTATAAACTGATAATTAAGGCTTATTAAACCCACAACGTTTTTTTAGCCTCACCGATAAGCAAAACCCAAACAAGCAACCCTGAATTCAAGAACTTAACGCAACAAATCTATATCTGATTAGTGCAAAGAATTCTTTTAGGTGAAATAACTACTCCACTATTCACTTCCAACAAGAAAGGGTATTTTTGAAAATCATACTGAATTATAAATATTATATTTGCTAATAAGTACAAATTTATATTTTGGTTATTGAGTTTATTGTAAACCACAGGAAAGGATTCGTGCGATAGAGTGGTGTGAAACCATCGAAGAAATAGTACTTGTCATAACCTCTTCCGTGAATCAATTTAAACAAGTTTGCAAGATGAATATCAAAAATAACACTCCAATCTTATTAAAGCAATTAAGTTGGCTCGTAATTTTCAGTATCGCCATGGCATATCTGGAATCTGCAGTAGTGGTTTATCTAAGGGAAATCTATTATCCTGAGGGATTTTCATTCCCACTAACTCCAATCAGCAACGATATTGTTATGATAGAATTTTGGAGGGAAATAGCAACTATTATAATGCTTGCAGGAATTGGTATTTTGACAGGTAATTCTTATTCGCAACGCTTTGCATTTTTCTTACTGACCTTTGCTATTTGGGATATTTTTTACTACGTTTTTCTATATGTTTTGTTAGGCTGGCCATCGTCGTTATTAACATGGGATATCCTGTTTCTTGTCCCAATCCCGTGGGTCGGTCCCGTAATAACCCCAATAATTGTCTCTTTAACGATGATCATACTTGCTTCAAGCCTAATACATTTTAAAAGGAATTTAAGTTTAAATCAGTGGCTATTACTTATCCTGGGCTCTCTGATAGTTGTTTTTTCCTGGGTACTTGATTATTGGATCTATAGCAATCAATTTTCAAATGGTGTCTGGACCCTATATTCAGAACAGGAATTATTTGGTAGTTCAGAACAGTATATTCCCAATTCGTTTAACTGGTCTATTTTCTTAATCGGAGTATTGTTATTGTTAACGGTTATTGTGTCTTATTGCATAAAAAATAGAAATATTCAGAAATAGCACATTAAACCAAAGAGAATCATTGTGCTTTTTTAATACATTTATGCTATCCGATAAGATTGCACGTTTATCAAAAAAGGTAACTGTTCAGCCACTTTTTGTTTTTTCTCGCAACGCAAAGCCCTTAAAACTATTATATTATGCAAAGATCGCAAAGAAATGAATGCTTTGCATTCATAAAACTTTGCGTTCTTTTGCGTTTCAAAAATCATCCTAATTCCTTTGCGGGCTTTGCGTGAAATACATTTTAAAAAACTCCTACGGGTAAATAGTGACCAAAAAAGTATAAATAGAACAGCTACTCCACTATTTACTTCCAACAAGAAAATGTATTTTTGTAATCCAACTATTAATATTTAGGATGAACTGGAAACAATTACTTTCTCTAAAACGCCATGGCGACACCGAAACCCGACACAGACACCTACAAGATGAAACCCGTTTGGGTTTTGAAGTAGATTATGATCGAATCATTTTCTCTGATTCCTTTCGCTCTCTACAAGATAAAACACAGGTAATCCCCTTATCTGACGCCGATTTTGTACACACACGTTTAACGCATAGTTTAGAGGTAAGTGTAGTTGGTCGTTCTTTAGGGAGAATAGTGGGACAAGAAATCCTTCATAAATACCCTGAGCTAGCAAAAGATGGCTACAAAATGAATGATTTTGGAGCTATCGTAGCTGCTGCGGCTTTAGCACATGATATTGGAAATCCTCCCTTTGGTCATAGTGGTGAAAAAGCAATTGGTGATTTTTTTCAAAATGGAAAAGGGAGCAAATTTAAAATACATTTAACGAAAGCGCAATGGCAAGATTTAATAACTTTTGAAGGAAATGCTAACGGTTTAAAGCTGGTTTCTGAAAGTAGAACAGGAGTTTCCGGTGGTTTACGACTTTCTTACGCAACTTTAGGTGCTTTTATGAAATACCCTAAAGCTTCGATTCCTGTCAATAAAACAAATCATATTGCTGAAAAGAAATACGGTGTGTTTCAATCTGATATGCAGTTTTTTAACGAGTTAACACAAGAATTAGGTTTAACTCAAATTCGAAAAGGCGAAAATGTTTATCACAGACATCCATTAGCTTATTTGGTAGAAGCAGCCGATGATATTTGTTATTCTATTATTGATTTTGAAGACGGAATTAATTTAGGTTTGATTCCGGAGGATAAAGCATTGGAATACCTGCTTAATTTGGTACGTGAAAATTTAATTACAGAAAAATATACTGCATTAAAAACGCAAAAAGATCGCGTTAGTTATTTGCGTGCCTTGGCTATTCAATCTTTAATTTACGAAGCTGTTAATGTGTTTGTTAAAAATGAAGAAGCTATTTTAGAAGGGACATTCTCACATTCTTTACTTGATAAAAGCCGTTACGAAGCCCAATTAAAGGATATTATCAAAATAAGTGTAGATAAAATATATCGCAGCAAAGAGGTCATTGAAAAAGAAATACAAGGCTATCGTGTATTGACCAAACTCATTGATGTATTTACAACAGCAGTAAATAATAAATTTGATGGCAAACTAACAGGTTTTGATAAGTTGGTTTTAGAGTTGATTCCCGATGAATATGATTTATTCAAATACAATCTATACGATAGATTATTAGGCGTTTGCTCGTT
>JAUVOS010000141.1 GCA_030599055.1 Lutibacter sp. | reverse complement strand
GGATTTTCCGCTACCACTCAAACCCGTGATTACCACTAGCTTTTCATGCGGTATTTGCACGTCAACATTTTTTAAATTATGAACACGTGCTCCGTAAACCTCGATATAAGTCTGATTTTTTGACAAGTTGCAAAGGTAGTGATTTATCTCTGAGTTTTAGGTGAATTGTTTGATGGAAAATGTTGTTTGTATTGGGCTTTGGGCAATCCTCAGTTCTCAGGAAGCAGTCAACAGCTGGCAGTCTATAGAGACAAAGACATAGAACGCAGAACAGAACACGGAACGCAGAACACAGAACAAATTAACTTTTTAACTTTTAACCTTAAACTTTAAACGTTGAACTTAAAACTCTAAATAGAATTTTTCGTATTTTGCAACTTCAAAGCAGAAATAGAATGCGCCTAGATTACCAACTAAAATACTATTTTGAAAAGCACGGTTTTAACGTCCTTTCACGTTTAGCTGATCGACTTGGGATTCGTGCCTCTAATGTGCGTTTGTTTTTTGTGTATATTAGTTTTGTAACCGTAGGCTTGTCATTTGGAGTATATCTTACTTTAGCATTCTTATTACGACTAAAGGATATGGTTTACACCAAACGAAGTTCTGTTTTTGATTTGTAATAAGCTCACTTGTTTAAATACCTATTTTAAAGTAATAAGCAGAAACGAATAAATATTTAGAGAGATATTATGTTGAAATACTTAAATAACAAACTATATGGCGCATTAGCAATGATGTTGTTAGTAATGTTAATTGGTACGCTGGGTTACAAGTTTATTTCAGATTCGTATTCTTGGATTGAAGCTTTATACATGACCATAATTACTACGACAACCGTAGGATTTGGTGAAGTACATCCCTCAGGAGATAATGAAAAACTTTTTACAATTTTTTTGATTATTACCAGTATTAGTATCTTTGGATATGTAGTATCAGTGATATCTGAGTTTATAGCAAATGGTCGTTTTTTTGAACAAATTAATAAAAGGAAAATGCAAAAACAGATTAAAAGATTAAAAGATCATACCATTGTATGCGGATTTGGTAGAAATGGTAAACAAGCGGTTGAAAGATTAAAATCGTATGACAAAAAATGTATAATTATCGAGTCAGATGATAAGGTAATCGAGGAAATAGAAGCATTAGGCTATCTTTATGTAAAAGGAAATGCAACAGATGACAGAGCCTTAGAAAAGGCAAGTATTGCGCAAGCGAGTAATTTAATTACTACCATGCCATCTGATGCAGATAACTTATACGTGGTGCTATCGGCTCGGCAGATGAATAAAGATTTAACCATAATCAGTAGAGCTTCTAAAGACACTTCCTATAGCAAACTAAAAGTTGCTGGTGCCAATAACATTATTATGCCTGATAAGATAGGTGGTAATCATATGGCATCCTTAATTGTGACTCCTGATTTGGTTGAATTTGTAGAACGTATTTCTATTGAAGGGAAAAAAGAAACCAATTTAGAGGAGATTTGTGTGAATGATTTGCCTAAAGAGTTTATAAACAAAACTTTGCTCGATTTAAACCTACGTCATAAAACAGGTTGCTTAATCATTGGTTTAAAAAATGCTGATAACCAATATATTATAAACCCTGATGCAAACATCATATTAGAACCCGATTCGCACTTAATTATTTTAGGAAATATTGAGCAAATCGAAAAATTACACGAAATCTTTTAATGTCTAAAAAAGTAGTTATCATAGGAAGCAATGGACTGTTAGGGCAGACTTTAGTCAATAAGCTCTACAAGCATCCTGATTACAATTTATATGCAATGGCTTCTGGTGAGAATCGTAATTCAGAAGTTAAAGAACTTAATTATTTTGAAATAGATATTGCCGATTTTAAAACTATTAAACTTCAATTAAATTTAATTAGCCCTGATTTTATTATCAATGCATTGGCCATGACAAATGTAGATACATGTGAAGTTGATAAAAAAATATGTGATGCCGTAAATGTAGATTTTGTTAAAAAGTTGGCTGTCACAAGTAATGAAATTGGAACCCATCTAATTCATATTTCTACGGATTTTATTTTTGATGGAGTTGATGGGATGTATTCAGAAAATGATACTCCATATCCGATAAATTATTATGGGCTTTCAAAATTAAAATCAGAAAAAGCAATTCAAAAAAATCGAACCGATTATACAATTCTTAGAACAATTTTGGTCTATGGAAAAGTCGCTAATATGAAACGAAGTAATATTGTTTTATGGGTTAAAAAATCATTGGAAAATAAAGAACCCATTCGTGTTGTCAACGATCAGTATCGAATGCCAACTTTTGTAGGAAGTTTAGCAGATGCTTGTCTCTTGGTAATGAAGAAAAAAGCCAAAGGGGTTTTTCATATTTCTGATAAAGAATTACTTTCCATCTATGATATTGCTTTACAAATAGCCGATTTTTACAATTTACCTACTTCTTTGATTACTTCCATAGCTTCATCTGAATTTAAACAAAAAGCAAAACGCCCACCCAACACTGGCTTTAACTTGACAAAAGCAATAGATAGGTTAGGTTTTAAACCTCTTTATTTTGTCGAAGGATTGGCACAACTTCAATTGGATTCTCAAGGAAATATCAATGATTGAATGATTTAATGATGTAATGATGTAATGATAGAATGATGCAATGATGTAATGATAGAATGATGTAATGATGTAATGATTGAATGATGCAATGATAGAATGATGCAATGATTGAATGAAGTAATGCGTTATTGTTTTAGCAAAAAACCATTAATTCTGCATTCAAAATTCTAAATTCTTAAATCAAAACTTGCCATTACTTCATTTTTTTAAGATATTGCGGTTTATTTTTAAAAATTCACAGAATCTAAGAATATGAAAAAATTAATCACCTCTACTTTTTTATTATTTTCCAATTTTTTACTATTTGCACAAGAAACATCTGAAAAAACAGGTATAGATCAAATGATAGAAGAATGGTTTGCGCCTTTTTCTGCAAAAGTTACGGCTATTGTTTTTTATTCAATACCGGTTGGAGATAAAGATGTGCCAATTGTATTGTTTGTGTTAATACTTGGAGCCTTATGGTTTACACTTTATAATAAATTTGCAAATATTAGATTATTAGGTGTTGCCTTAAAAGCCACGAGAGGAGATTACGATGAGATTGACCATCATGGAGCAGATGTTATGGCTGGGGATCCAACACCGGGTGGAGATGTTTTTGAAACCATACAGAAAGAGGAGGTTGTTGGTGAGGTAACTCACTTTCAAGCCCTTACTGCTGCTTTGTCAGCAACTGTTGGTCTTGGTAATATTGCTGGTGTGGCTGTTGCCATTGCAGTTGGTGGTCCAGGTGCAACTATATGGATGATTTTAGCCGGATTTTTAGGGATGTCAACTAAATTAGTAGAAGCTACTTTAGGAGTAAAATATCGTGAAGTAGGAAAGGATGGAAAAATATATGGTGGTCCGATGTATTATCTTTCCAAAGGACTTAAAGGTTATAAAATGGGTGGTTTTGGAAAAATACTAGCTATATTTTTTGCCATTATGGTTGTTGGTGGATCCTTTGGTGGAGGAAATATGTTCCAAGCGAACCAAGCTGCTTCTCAATTCAAATTATTGTTTAATCTCCAAGATTCAACGTGGGCAGGTGCTGGTTTTGGAGTCTTTGCAGCAATTTTAGTTGGCTTAGTGATAATAGGAGGAATAAAACGAATTGGTAAAATAACAGAAAAAATTGTGCCTTTTATGGCAATCATTTATGTAGGCGCTGCTTTGATAATTATTGTATTAAATTTTTCTGTAATACCAGATGCTATTGTTCAAATATGGAATGGAGCTTTTGAAGCAGACGCTGCATTAGGAGGTCTAATTGGAGTGCTTATTGTTGGGTTTCAACGAGCAGCATTTTCAAATGAAGCCGGTGTTGGTTCTGCTTCGATAGCGCATGCAGCAGTAAAAACTCGATATCCTGCCAGTGAAGGTATTGTTGCTTCTATTGGGCCTTTTGTAGATACGGTTATAATTTGTACAATGACTGCATTGGTTATAATTATTATGAATATTAAAACAGTTGGAAGCCTTTTTGCCTATGGAGATGTGGTCAATAAAGAAGTGCTTTTAAATTCAACAGGGCAACGTATCGGTGGAGTCGATCTGACATCAGTTGCTTTTGATGCTGCGATTCCAAACTTTTCTATACTTCTAACAATAGCTGTTATCCTATTTGCATTTTCATCAATGCTCTCTTGGTCATATTATGGAATTCAAGGGTGGACTTATGTTTTTGGAAGGAGTAGAAAAACAGAGATTACTTACAAAATATTATTCTTACTTTTTGTTATCATTGGCTCTTCTGCAAGCTTAGATTCCGTAATTGATTTTTCTGATGCAATGATTTTTGCCATGGTTTTTCCAAATGTCATTGGGCTAATCATTTTGGCACCTCAAGTTCGTAGTGAGATTGATAGGTATCTAATTGCGATTGGGCATAAAAAGAAAAAAGAATAACTGCTATTTAGATTATTTAAGATTCGTATTACCATTATTCTTATGAAAATAGTTTTAAATATATAGTTGTTTATATTTTTAATAATTGGGACAATATGCTATTGAATTAATACTAATAATTTTCAAATTTATTGCAACATATATAAGAAAATATGATATTGCAAGAAGATCATCTAACTAATAACTAGGCAGTCTTTTCTCTTTTTTCTTTCAGTAGAGCGACCTTATATCACTTATCAGACAATAGTATATTATTATGTTTTCATTAATAAAAATATCCTTACTTTTGTTGTTTAGAATCATTCTAAAGTAATTGTATTAATAAGATAGAATAATGAACAAACAGGATATATTAAAAGTTTTAGAAACGGTCACCGCATCTAGTGACGGAAAAAATTTAATTGAGACAAATTCCATAAAAAATGTGGAAATCGTCGAAAATAGAGTATTGGTTGAAGTAAATATTGGAAATCCAACCTTACAGGCAAAAAAGAAAGTAGAAGTTGATGTAATAAAGGCAATAAAAAATGTTTTTTCGAAAGCAGAAGTTCAAGTACAAGTAGTGGGACAGGTAGCAACTCAAACGGTTCAAATTCAACCGGAAAAATCCTTGCCAAATGTCAAAAATATAATTGCAATTGCTTCGGGAAAAGGAGGCGTTGGAAAATCTACAGTTACAGCAAATATTGCTGTTACTTTGGCTAAAATGGGTTTTAGCGTAGGTATATTAGATGCTGATGTGTACGGGCCGTCAATGCCCATGATGTTTGATGTTGAAAATGAACGTCCCTTGTCATCAACCGTAGCTGGAAAACCAAAAATTAAACCCGTTGAAAATTTTGGAGTAAAAATATTGTCTATAGGCTTTTTTGTTGACCCAAATGATGCAGTTATATGGCGTGGTGCCATGGCTAATAAAGCACTTAACCAATTATTATTCGATGCAGATTGGGGTGAATTAGACTTTTTGTTAGTTGACTTACCACCGGGAACTGGCGATATTCATTTAACCATGGTACAAGCTGTCCCTTTAACAGGAGCCGTTGTGGTTAGTACGCCACAGCCCATTGCTCTAGCAGATGCCAGAAAAGGAGTCGCTATGTTTGCGCAAGAAAACATCAACGTACCTGTATTTGGTATTGTTGAAAATATGAGTTATTTCACTCCTGATGAATTACCAGATAATAAATATTACATATTTGGAAAAGATGGTGCTAAAAATTTAGCAAAAGATATTAATACCGCTTTTTTAGGAGAAGTACCTTTAGTGCAGAGTATCAGAGAATCAGGTGATGTTGGACATCCTGTTGCTTTACAAGACAATACAGAAATGGAAGAAATATTTTCGGGAATTACTAAAAAGATGCTGACACAATTGGTAAAACGAAATAAAGATTTACCACCAACAGAGATCGTACGTATAACTAATACCAGTGGATGTGCCGCAGATTAGACTAAAAATATGAGTATTTTTTCAAAAGTAGAAGCAGTTTTATCAGAAATTCGTCCTTTCTTACAAAAGGATGGAGGCGATATTAAGTTAGTTTCAATAAAAGATGGAGTAGCAAAAGTTCAATTCTTGGGCTTTTGCTCTACTTGTAATAAAAGTACGATGACTTTAAACAGTATCTCTGCAATTATCACTGAAAAAGTTGTGGAGATTAAGGAGGTGATTGAGTAGATTTTATGCGGTAGGCGGTATGCAATACGCCTTATGCTATACGCAGTACACTATATGCTATACACGGTTCGCCTTACCCAAATAATTTGTTTTGTAAAGCAGTCAAAAGCGTACCGCGTGAAGCGTATCGCATACTGCTTATCACCTCACAACCCCATCAACTCCTGATAAGTATATTTCAATAGCACCTTGTCCGTATTTATGATAGGATGCATCTCCAAATCTGATAGCATTTTTTCGAAGTATCTTTTCGATTGCACTTCGTAAAATACCTCCACCTTTTCCATGGATAAAGACTATTTTTAATGCCCGTTTTCCAATAGCTCGGTTTATGTGGCTTTTAAACTGTTTTAATTGATTTTCAAGTATTTTGTTTTTTGGTAAATAGGTTTTTGTCTTGTGTAAATCAATAACTTCCGGATTTGTATCTAGTATTCTTTTAGTTTTTTTACTATCAAAATCTTTTAAGCTTAAAGTAGTGTCATCTGCGAGTTTTGAATCGTAAACGATAAGCTCATTTAGCTGAAAAATTCTTTCAAAACCATCCGAATCCTCAATTACTATTTCTGTTCCGTCAATAGCGATTACTCTACCTTTAATGTTATCGTCAAGAACGGATATCGAATCACCTATTTTGAATTGTCTTTGCATAATTT
>JAUVOS010000111.1 GCA_030599055.1 Lutibacter sp. | reverse complement strand
GATTTTGTTTGGGATTTTAGTCAACCTAAAAAATACATTTATACTTATTGGCAAGAAGTTGACCTTACGAATAATATGGACAAGGATATGCCAGCGGATAAATCAAAAATTATTGGAAATGGATTCTTGAATGTTCGAGTTAAAGAAAATAATTTGGCCGATTTAAGTCTGACCGATTTAAAAACGGATATGATTTTGTTTGACGATAATGGAAAAGTAAAAGATACAATGTCTAATACAGTACCTGCACTTGTTATACAAGATATGAAACCGAATAGCACATTTGGCAATGACAACCATAATCTCATATTCGATTTAATTTTCCCATTACCTACAAAGAAATTAAAAATTGGCGAAAAAGATAAAATACCAATGGAAACACCTTTTAATGCAAATGGTTCGATATTATCCGTAAAAGGGTTTAATACTCTCGAATTTATCAGAATGAAAATCTTTGAAGGAAAGGAAGTTGCAGTACTTAAAGGAAATATTGATATTTCAGACCTTGAAATTCCAGAAGAATTAAGCGGAACTTATAAAAGTTCATCAATTGGAAAAGGAACGTATTACTTTGATTTAAAAAACCAATATTTTATTGGAGCTGATATTCAAATGACTTTGAAATTTATGATGGACACAGAAACTGATGAAAAAGATGATATGGGAATGTTCGCAGATATGCAGAGCGATAATAAATTTAAAATTAGACTTGAGAAAATCGAAAAATAAAAAAGCACTACCTACAATAAACAGGACTATGAGCGGTCGGAACGACCCAGCGATGAGTCCATGTTGAACTACATCCGATTTTCCTATGGGATTTACGACCGTTTTAAGAATTTTCTTAGAGAATTCGCTATTTATAAGATTATTTAAAATTTTAGCGAACACTACAAATATAAAGAAATTCAATGAAGTAATCAAATAATAGTGAAGGGTACATTTGTAAGCATTTAAAACTAGGCTATCCGCTTTGCGGATTTAGTTCAACATTGGCTACAAACAATTGTTACATCGGTAATTGTTTGAAAATAATAAGTAAATTTGAAGTGAATAACTAAAAAGGGAAATCGTGCTATGAATCTCACAACTGTTCGTAGCCGAGACCGTTGATAAAGTTACTCGCCAATACAGGTAATTTATATTCTAGAAAATAGATTCTCAACTTATATAATACCAATTAAACACCAAAACACCCGATAATTTCAAAATATTTACAAGAAATAGAATCACTCCTCACTAAAAACATGTTTGGCATAGTGAATGTCTTCTCGGTCTAATACTTCTCTATAGACATTTAAGCGTTTTAAGAAATCGGAATAATCTCTTTTTTCAACAGGCGACCACAAAACTTCAGAAAGCGCAATCATCCGTGGGAAAATCATATAATCTACATGATCTGGCGTTAAAATATATTCTGTCCAGACATTGCCTTGAGCACCTAAAATGTATTTGGCTTCTTCTTTACTTAATTCTTCAGGTACTGGTTCAAAAGAATAAACCTTTTCGACATCCGTAAAACCACCAATTGCTAAGGGTTCGTTATCTCTATCCTCACTTTGATAATGATCAAAATAGCAATGTGTTCCCGGTGACATTATCACCTTATGATGTGCTTTCGAAGCGGCAATTCCTCCTTCTGTTCCACGCCAAGACATCACAGTTGCATTGGGTGCTAATCCGCCTTCCAATATCTCATCCCAACCGATGATAGATCTTCCTTTGGAATTCACATATTTTTCAATTCTCTTAATAAAATAACTCTGTAATTCATGTTCGTCTTTTAAACCTAATTCTTTGATTTTACGCTGAATCTTTTTAGAGGATTTCCATTGCTTTTTAATAGCTTCATCGCCACCAATATGAATGTATTCACTAGGGAAGAGAGCCATTACTTCATCTAATACAGTTTGTAAAAACTCAAAAGTAGTATCCTCAACATTATAAATATAGGGAGAAACGCCCCAAGTATTCCATACATCTACTTGTTCTCCGGTACAACCCAATTCAGGATAAGCCGAAATAGCCGCTTGTGCATGTCCTGGCATTTCTATTTCAGGAACTATTGTGATAAATCGGTCTTTGGCATAGGCTACCACCTCTTTGATTTCCTCTTGAGTATAAAATCCTCCATGTTTTTTACCATCAAATTTAGTGCCTTTACCATGGTGACCAATGAGTGTTTCCTTTCTCCATGCGCCAATTTCTGTTAATTTAGGATAGGCTTTTATTTCAATACGCCAACCTTGATCTTCGGTTAAATGCCAATGAAAAGAATTCATCTTCATAGACGCTAGATAATCGATGTATTTCATAACGTATTCTTTTGGCATAAAATGTCGGCATACATCTAGATGCATACCACGCCATTTGAATCGTGGTACATCTTCAATTTCAAGATGATGAAAAGCTAAATCTTTTGAATAATTTGCGGGTAAAAGTTGTTTGATAGTTTGATACCCATAAAACAAACCAGCGGCATTTGATGCAGAAACATGAAAACCATTATTAGTAATAGACAGCTTATAAGCCTCTTTCGGTAAATCTAGTTGTGGATTGAGTTCAAGATAGATAACGTTTTTAAGCTTTATGTTTTTATCAAAAGTTACAAATTGCGGATTTAAATTACGTTTCTCTAAGTCTATTGATAAAAAACTTGCAATTCGTTCGACATCATTATCTGCTGTATAGACAATTTTAGTCTTATTATTAATTTCAAAATACCCCTCATTTTGTTTTAGTTGTTTTGGAATAGGGATAATGTTTATAGTATTAATACTGACCTCTTTTTTGCAAGATAGAAATGACAGTAATAAGATTAGGGAAATTAAATAGGAGTATGTGTTTTTCATTTGATATGGGAAATTAAATTTTGATAAATTTACATAAAAAAATATTGTTGTCCGATAAAGATAAAAGAGAAATTACTGCCTAGTTAACCAGTAGAAAAAGGGTCATTTACACAGTATTCTTAAACTAACGCGTTAGTTCATTGAAATTTATATTTGAATAGAACCTAAAATCCGCAAGGATTTAATTAGTGTAATTATTATAAGATGTCTATCACAATATTATAGCACTTGTCTAAGTGCGAAAAATTTGTTTCAATTCGTGTAATTCGTGTCAGTTATAAAAAGACTTGCGGATTTAAGCGAACTAAAACCCTACACCAATCCCGTAAACCCTAAAAAAGCCAAAGATAAAAGCCCTGCAGCTAATAGATTAATAGGAACTCCTTTCATCCCTTTTGGGATATTTGCTAAATCTAAATGTTCACGCAAACTCGCGAAAAGAATTAGGGCTAAAGCAAACCCAATAGAATGAGAAATAGCAAAAAAAGTAGCTTTTAAGAGACTTCCGTTTTCCAATCCCAATGCTAAAATAGCAACACCTAATACGGCACAGTTTGTCGTAATCAAAGGTAAGAAAACACCCAATGCTTGGTAGAGGGACGGACTCACTTTTTTCAATATAATCTCAACCATTTGTACCAAGGCGGCAATGACTAAAATAAAGGTAATAGTTCGTAAATAAACCAATCCTGTTGGCACTAAAATATATTGGTGTAATAGATAAGTAACGACGGTGGCAATAGTCATTACAAAGAGTACAGCACCTGACATTCCAACTGAAGTTGAAACCTTATTCGAAACCCCAAAGAAAGGGCAAATACCTAAAAATTGTGCTAAAACAATATTGTTTACAAATACGGCGGCGATTAATATAATGATGTAATCCATCTGTGTTGAAAGTTAAAAGTTAAAAGTCAAAGGTTGACTATTCGAAATTTGATTATTCGAAATTTGAGATTTGATTATTCTATTTTGAAATTTATTTGTCATTTGGAATTTTTCAAAAACTAAGTTTTAATCGTAAATTTATTAAACACTGCTGCCAAATATGCCAAAGCGATAAATGCGCCCGGAGGCAAAATAAATAGTATAAATGTATTGGCGTTTTCTGCAACGAATTTTAATTCGAAAAGACTACCATTTCCTAATATTTCTCTTGTTGCTCCAAGTAGTGTTAAGGCTAAAACAAAACCAATACCCATACCCAACGCATCAATAATTGAGGAATATAAATTTTGTTTGGAAGCAAAGGCTTCCGCTCTTCCTAAAATTAGACAATTCACCACAATTAAAGGAATAAATATTCCCAATTGCTCATATAAAAAAGGAATAAATGCTTCTAAAACCATCTCTACAATCGTCACAAAAGATGCGATAATAATGATAAATGCAGGAATCCGAACTTTACTAGGAATTTGTGATTTTACTAAGGAAACCACGATGTTTGACATGAGTAATACAAAGAGTGTTGCCACGCCCATTCCCAAGCCGTTAAAAGCAGATGAGGTCACACCCAATGTAGGACACATCCCTAATAACATCACAAACACAGGATTCTCTTTGATGATTCCTTTTATGAAATTTTGTTTTTGATCTATTGTTGTTATCATAATATTTGTTTTTTGCTTTAGGCTTCGCGCTTTACGCTTTAGGCTTTAGGCTTTAGGCTTTAGGCTTTACGCTTTGCGCTTTTTGTTTTGTGTTTCGCGTTCTGCGTACCGCGTTCTGCGTACCGCGTTTAGCGTTCCGCATTCCGCATTTCACTCTTCAAAAACTCATCATACGCCATTTGAACGGCTTCGCTAAATGCTCTTGATGTTATCGTGGCTCCTGTTAAAGCATCGATTTCGCCACCGTCTTTTTTTACTTTGATATTAAAGGACTCCAAATTTTTATCTCGATATTGGGAAATGAATTTTTCATCTTTCATCTTAGTTCCCAAACCAGGCGTTTCCTTTTGTTCTAATACTGCAACATTTTGAATAGTTCCATCTTGCTTAAAACCAATCATCAGTTTTATCAATCCGCTAAATCCTTTATAAGTAGAACCTACAACAGCAGTTCCCACCCAATTTTTTTCGGAATATGCGGGATACATTTCCACACTATCTTTTGCTTTCTCAGATTTTACTAATTTTATATCCGCAACAGGGTTATTGGTAAATTCTGGTAATACCATCTTTAGTGCTTTAATTTTACGTTCTAATTTCGCTTTAGCTTTTGGCCCTTTTGTAATGTCGTTTACAAAACCCAATGATAGCCCCGCAATTAAGGTTATTATCAAAAGAGTAACAACCATATTTATAAATGATGATTCCTTTTTACTCATAATCTTAGTCTTTAATTTTAATTCTACTTCCAAATCTTCTGGGTTTGAAATAGGTGTTGATAAGGGGCACAAAAGCATTCATTATTAAAATGGCAAAGGATACGCCTTCAGGATAGGCTCCAAAAAGACGAATAATTACTGTTATCAAACCAATACCTACTGCAAAGATAATCATGCCCTTTCGTGTCATAGGACTGGTTACTAGGTCTGTTGCCATATAAAAAGCTCCTAAAATAGCACCACCTGCTAAAAGATGAAATAACGGACTTGCATTTTGCTCAGGATTTACCAACCAAAAAATACCAGTTAGTATTGCCATTGTCGCTAACATAGTAACAGGAATATGCCATGAAATAACTTTTCTAATCAGTAAATAAATCCCACCGAGAAGTAGGGCCAATGCCGACATTTCTCCTAGTGAACCACCGGTTATACCCAATAATAGATCCATATTCGATGGTATTTGAGAAGCAAGTGATGTCATGGTTTCACCAAACTGTAAGCCTTCTTTAACAATGCCTAGAGGAGTTGCACCAGTAACAGCATCTACGAGTTTACTTTGATTTTCGATAGCATTTGGCCAGGATGTCATTTGTACTGGAAAAGAAATCAACAAAAACACCCGACCGACTAAAGCAGGATTAAAAATATTGAATCCCAAACCACCAAATGATGATTTTGCAATTCCAATAGCGACCAAACTCCCTACGATAATCATCCATATAGGTAAATTTGAAGGCAAGTTAAAAGCCAATAAAACTCCGGTTAGTAGGGCAGAACCATCGGTGATTGTCAACTCGGTTTTTAGCAAATACTTTTGAATTAAATATTCAAAAAGGATACATGAAGCAACAGCAACTGCTGTAACGACCAAAGCTCCGATACCAAAAACATAAAGTGAAACTAAAAATGCTGGTGTTAGTGCAATAAGCACATCATACATCAATTTTTTTGATGTTCTACTCGAATGTAAGTGCGGTGATGCTGATATAATTGGTGTAGCCATTTCGTATTAATTTATTTTGCACTCGTTGGTTAATTTTTTTCCAAATCTTATATAGTCCAGTAAAGGTCTATGCGACGGACAAACATAGCTGCAAGAGCCACATTCTATACAGGTCATAATATCTTCAGCACAAGTCCTTTCCCACAGATGTTTCTCTGTTAAGTTCATTAATAAATGGGGTTCTAAACCCATTGGGCAGACGTAAACACACTCTCCACAACGAATACAATTCGTAGATTCACCTCTATGTGCATCGTCATCTGAAAGCAAAACAATTCCTGAGGTTCCTTTTGTAACAGGTGTTTTTAATTTCTTAATAGCTTTTCCCATCATTGGGCCTCCATTTAAAATCTTTCGCGTATCTTCGGGAACACCTCCAACAGCCTCTAATAAATCACTGACAGGAGTTCCAATTTTTACCCAAAAGTTGGAAGGATTTTCTAATTTTTTTCCGGTAACGGTAACCACTCTTTCTATTAGGGGTTTGTCGTGTTGTACCGCTTGGTAGATTGCGTAAATGGTTCCTACATTATGTACGATAACGCCAACATCAAGAGGCAAACCATTTTTTGGAACTTCTCTGTTTAATATTGCTTTTACCAATTGCTTTTCACCGCCTTGTGGATACTTTACAGCTAATGCAACAACTGATATTCCTTTTTCATCTTTGGTTAGTTTTTTAAAAAGAGCAATTGCATCTTTTTTATTATTTTCTATACCGATAACTGCTTTATCAATTTGTAAGGCATGTAATAAAATTTTAACTCCAATTAAAATCTCATCGGTTCTTTCTAACATCAATCGATGATCGGCAGTTAAATAAGGTTCACATTCAACACCATTGATTATTAAATGGTCCAGTTTTTTATCTTCATTTACATTTAATTTGACATGTGTAGGGAAAGTGGCACCACCCAATCCGACGATTCCGGAATCTGTAATATGTTTTAATATTTCTGCAGGGGATAATTTTATTTCCTTTTTAAGTGGATAGACGATGTCTTCAAAATTCACAGGATTTTTTGCATCTGTTTTTATAACGATACACTGTATTTGATAACCGCGACTATCAAAAACCTTATCGAGTTTAGTCACAACACCTGCTACAGGAGAATGAATATTTGCTGATACAAAACCGGCAGATTTAGCAATGACTTGCCCAATTTCTACTTTATCTTTTTTGGCTACTACAATCTCAGATGGAATTCCTATATGTTGTGAAATCGGAACATACACTGTTTTGGGAGTATCCAATTTCTTTATCTCCTTTGTTGAAGTCAGCTTGTTTTCTGCGGGGTGAATACCTCCTTTTGAAAAAGTTTTAAGCATTGTTATTATTTTTTATATCAACCTTTTGCATTAGTATTACTTCTTTTTCTTTTGCTACCTTTTTCTTTTTCTTTGGGGGAAAATTAGTTTCAATAATTGCATGAGTCGGACATACATCCACACATTTCCTACAAAGTGTACAGGCATCAGCATGTATATATGCTAAGAAATTTTCCAATGTTATAGCATCTTTCGGACATACTTGTACGCATAAAGAACAACCGATACAAGCAGCAGCACAAGCTTTTTTGGCGACACCGCCTCTTTCTTGGTTTTTACAAGCTACATATATTTTTAAATCGCGTTTGTTGCGAGGACGAAATTCAATCAAATCTTTTGGACAGGCTGCTATACAGGCACCACAAGAAGTGCAATTATCTGTAATAATTACGGGTAACCCGGTTTCTTCATCCATATACATGGCTTCAAAATCACAGGCGGCAACGCAATCTCCTTTACCCAAACATCCGTATTGACAATCT
>JAUVOS010000174.1 GCA_030599055.1 Lutibacter sp. | reverse complement strand
GGAGTCCCTAAGAATGTTGGAATGATTAAATATGCAGGAGAATTAATTAATGCATCTAACGAGGCTGATGAAATAGCCGTGATACTTACAGATCAAAATGTATTACCCATTGTTTTAAATTCTTTGCCAAAAAATATTGATACGGTAAATATTACCATGGGATTTCCTTTGAAATATCTTCCATTTTCCAACTTGATTAAAGATATATTTGAAATGCATATTCACACCATTTCAAAAGAAAATACTAGCTTTTACTATAAAACCGTATTGCGTATTCTTTTGCATCCAGTTATTCAAACATATTTTGATAATATTGATAAATTGGTCGCTGATTTGACAACTAAAAACAGTGTCAGTATTCATTATATTGATATCAAAAAATCGGGAGATTCCTTTCTCATAAATGATTTTGATGTTTTACTCAATCTATTTAAATCTATTACGGATAATTCTATTGAAGACCTTTTGCTAAGGATTAATGCATTAATAGAGGTTTTAAAAAACAAACTTCAAGGCTTTGAAAAAGAAATTATTTACAAACATTTTAAGCTGAATCAACAACTGATACAATTAAACAATAAATTTCCTTATTTTGAAAATAATTTTAAAGATTCGGATTCAATTAAAACCTTTTTTCAACTCTATAAAAAACTAGAAGCTATAGAAAATCTTAACTTTATTGGAGAGCCGTTACAAGGGCTTCAAATCATGGGATTTTTAGAAACACAAGCATTAAATTTTAAACACATCATCATAACTTCAATGAATGAGGGGATTATACCCAAAGGAAAAAGAACAAAAAGTTTTATTCCATTTGATATTCGTAAGCATTACAAATTGCCAACATATCATGAAGAAGACGCTATTATGAGTTATCATTTTTTCCGATTAATAGAAGCATCTGAAAAAGTGAGTTTGTTATACAACAACCAAACAGATACTTTTGGAGGTGGAGAAAAAAGTCAGTTTTTAACGCAACTTTTATGGAAATATCCGCAAATTCAACAAACAATTATCAATCCACGAGTAAAGTCAGAAAATCAAGAATTACAACAAATAAATAAAACGCCACAGATAATAACTAGGCTAAAAGAAATTGCAAAAAACGGGTTTTCTCCTTCTGCCTTATCTACTTATTTATACAATCCTATTGAATTTTATCAACAACGGATACTGAAAATTTATGATTTAGTTGAGATAGAAGAAACAGTAGCAGACCATACAATGGGAACTGTGATTCATGATACTTTAGAAAAATTGTACAAACCACTTGGGACGAAAATTTTAGACGAAAAATCTTTACAAAACCTAATTCCAAAAATTCCGGAACAAGTAAAAGCTGAGTTTAAGAACACTTATAAAAACGGCCAATACAATCATGGAAAAAACCGATTGATTTACGAAGTAATATTCAATTTTGTAAAGCGTTTTATCAAAGATGAAATAAAAGCAGTTAAAAGTGGAAAAATCATTCGAATATTGGCATTAGAACTTCCCTTATCACACGAAGTTGTCTTTTCAAAATTTGATTTTCCGATAAAATTTATAGGAAAAGTAGATCGCATAGATGAGGTAGATGGGATCATTCGAATTATCGACTACAAATCAGGAAAAGTCGTGTCAAGTCAACTTCGCTTAGATGATTTTTCAAAGATTTCAGCAGATTATAAGTATTCTAAAGGACTCCAAGTAATGTTGTATGCCTATTTATATTCTCAACAAAAATCCTTTGATGCTTCGAAAGAATTACAAGCAGGTATTATCAGTTTTAAAAACTTAAAATCCGGGTTTATACCTGTCAATTTTGCTCCGATTCGTCAAAAAGGGGAAATATCAATTACAGAATCTCATTTTGATGGATTTCTAGTTGCTTTGGAAGAATTATTACTTGAGATTTTTGATAGTAATATTCCTTTTGTGGAATCTATATAAAAAAAGAATTGAACGATTATTATAAAAAAACGATATGGAATTAAAAGTAATACAAAACAGAATCTATGAGATACGAGGCCAAAGAGTAATGTTAGACTTTGATCTTGCAGAAATGTACGAGGTAGAAACTAAAGTGCTAAAGCAAGCTGTTAAACGAAATGTGAACCGTTTCCCTCGTGACTTTATGTTTGAAGTCACAAAAGATGAGTTTAAAAGTTTGAGGTCACAAATTGTGACCACAAAGCGTGGCGGTTCAAGATATATGCCTTTTGCCTTTACAGAACAAGGTGTGTCAATGTTAGCAAGTGTATTGCGTAGTGAAATAGCCATACAAGTAAGTATTTCTATTATTAGAGCTTTTGTACTAATGCGCCAAAACCTTGCAGACTACAAAGAACTAAAAAACAAAATCTCTCATTTAGAAAAAAATATGAATATCAAATTTAAAGATATTTATACGGCACTTAACTTCTTATTGGATAAGGAAAAAAAAGAAATAGAACAAAAAGAGCGCAAGCAGATTGGATATAAATAAAACTCTTGTTAACACAACAGTAAAAAAAGTTAAAATGACACGAGAATTTTCGTAACTTTATAGGTTAATATTATTAATTTTAAATTCAAGGTATTATGAAAACACTGTTATCATTTGTTATTATTACGAGTATGTTAATTATTTCTTGCGGAGATAAACCATCAAAGGAAGTTAAAAAAGAAGGAGCAATAGAAGCTATAGAAAAGTCGTCAGACACCGAAAAATTTAAAACCTCCAAAGACTGCGATGAATTTTTAGACCAATACGAAGAATGGTTGGATAGTTATTTGGGAATCATGGAAAAATACATGAAAAACCCTATGGATACTACGCTTGCTCAAGAGTTTCAAAAAGTTGGACAAGAAGGTGCTAATTGGATGACGCAATGGAACAGCAAACTAGTGCACTGCGCTTCTATTGAAAAATATCAAAAACGCATGGATAAACTTACAGATAAAGCAAATAAAAAGCTTGAGGAAATAGGTATTTAGTAAGACCTAAAAAAAGTAGTTTTTTCAACTCATTAACCCGAAAAATTCATGAATTTTTCTTAGTTAAAAGTTATAATGTTGAAAGTTAAAAGTTTACATTCAAATAACAAATGTAAATCATAACCCAAATTTGGGCTATGTAAAAAATTAAACACAAAGGCTAACTTTATGAACTTTACACTTTTAACTTTATAACTCCGGGTTATTCATAAATAATGCGGGTTAAATTATGATTGAGTTATGATATAAAAAACACAACTCCTTAAAAATTAAAGGGTTGTGTTTTTTTGTGGAGCATATCGGAGTCGAACCGATGACCTCTACGCTGCCAGCGTAGCGCTCTAGCCAGCTGAGCTAATGCCCCGTTTTGAATTCAGAATGTAGAATTCAGAATTCAGAATTATTTGTGGCAACTTCTTTTAATTAATGTTCGCATTAGCGAAGCTGCCTGTCCCGAATTTAGTTCGGGAAGCTAATGCCCCGTTTTGAATTCAGAATGTAGAATTCAGAATTCTACCTTGTAAATCCTTTTTAAATAACTTTCTTTGCTTTCTTATAAAGAACTAGAATCCGAGCGCAAATATACTACAAACACTTGAAAAAAGACATCTCTTTTAAAACAATCAATAGATTAGCCGTTCCGGCTTTATTTGCCGGTATAGCGGAGCCTTTATTGTCAATGGCAGATACTGCATTTGTCGGTCATTTGCCCATTTTAGCTAAAGAATCACTGGCAGCAGTGGGTTTAGCAGGCGTCTTTTTATCTATGTTGGTTTGGGTATTAGGCCAAACACACAGCGCTATTTCAACCATTATTTCACAATATTTAGGAGCGGATAAACTAGAAAAAGTAAAAAACTTGCCGGCACAAGCTATATTTGGTGTCGTATTGCTTTCAATTCTCATAATTCTTGTTACCTATCCTTTTGCAAATTGGATTTTTAAATTATACAATGCCGATACTGTTTTATTAGATTTAAGTGTTCAATATTATCGTATTCGTATTTTTGGGTTGCCTTTTACACTCTACACATTTGCAATTTTTGGAACTTTTCGAGGTTTACAAAACACCTTTTATCCTATGCTTATTGCCATAACCGGAGCTGTACTAAATATTATTTTTGATTACTTTTTAATTTATGGCTTGGGGAATATTATCCCAGCTTTAGGGATCAAAGGAGCTGCTTATGCAAGTATCATAGCCCAAATTTCTATGGCTGTATTGGCAACTTTCTATCTTTTAAAGAAAACTCCAATTCGTTTAAAATTACAGTTCCCTGTCAATCCGGAAATGGGTAATCTCACGCGAATGATTTTACACTTATTTGTTCGAACTATTGCTCTCAATGTCGCTTTATATTTAGGGAGTTCATTTGCTACAAAATACGGAAATGACAGTATTGCTGCTTATACAATTGCCATCAACATCTGGTTCTTTTTTGCTTTTGTTTTGGATGGTTATTCGAGTGCAGGAAATATCTTATCAGGAAAACTCTATGGTGCAAAAGCCTACCATTCACTTGAAATATTAGGCAAACAACTCACAAAATATGGAATTTATCTCGGTTTAGTTTTAGCATTGCTATCTTTTGTATTCTATTATCCCATAGGACATATATTTATTGATAATAAAGAAGTTTTAAGCAAATTTTACAGCGTCTTTTGGATCGTACTATTGATGCAACCCATCAACGGAATAGCATTTATTTTTGATGGAATATTCAAAGGGCTCGGTTATATGAAATATTTAAGAAATGTACTTTTAATTGCTACTTTTGTTGGGTTCGTCCCTGTTTTATTACTTGCTGATTATTTTCATTTAGAACTGTATGGAATATGGATAGCTTTTACCGTTTGGATGTTATTTCGTGCCGGTATATTACTCATTAAATTCAAAAGCTTAAAAATATTTCAAATATCTGGGAAAACCCTAACTTAGCAATCTAATCATTAGTAAATAATATGGAACAAGGTAGTTTATACACCTATACAGAAAATGGTATTGCAGTAGTTGAGTTTTTTCACCCGGCAAGTAATTCATTACCGAGTAATTTGTTAGAAAGAATAATTAAAGCATTTAATGAATTAAGCAATGATAACAATGTCAAAGTCATTATCTTAAAAAGTGAAAAAGAAAAGGCCTTTTGTGCTGGTGCTTCTTTTGATGAGCTCTTGACAATTGACAAGCACAAGGATGGAGTAGCCTTCTTTTCCGGTTTTGGAAAGCTTGTCAATGCAATGCGAAAGTGTAAAAAACCCATTTTAGGGCGCATACAAGGCAAGGTTGTTGGTGGTGGCGTCGGTATTGTTGCAGCCTGTGATTATGCTATGGCTACAGAGCAAGCTTCTGTAAAACTTTCTGAAATAAGTATTGGTATCGGCCCTTTTGTGGTAGAACCGGCTATTCGCCGTAAAATTGGAGTGGCAGCTCTTGGAGAACTGTCTCTAAACCCGGCGATGTGGCAAAATGCCTATTGGGCAAAAGCAAAAGGTTTATATG
>JAUVOS010000252.1 GCA_030599055.1 Lutibacter sp. | reverse complement strand
ATTGAGAAGGAACTTTGCTACGTGATTATATCCGCAGTTTCGTCTAAACGATATTGAAGTATATAATCTGTTGTAAAGTTATACGAAATAATTGATAAAATCAAGTGAAAATAACAACTTTTAATAAATAATAATTCCCAACTTTTATACTTATCCCAGGAAAGGTTTGTGTATAAAGTCGCTAAATACGAATGCTTGGATCCTGATTTTTTTCGAATATAATTCTTGCTTTATGGTAAAAAATATATTTAGGATAGTTTGTTAAAAAGCATAAGAAATTGCCAGCATATAATTAAATTTAGGCATAGGGACTAAATTGGTCTCAGTATATTCCGTATTAAAAATATTATTTGCTTTAAAACTAAAATGCAAATCATTTACTTGTGTTGAAATTGAAGCGTCTAATAAGTGGTATATTTCACCATTGGTACGTTCCATAAAACGATACGATATTGCATGTTGTAAAAAAGAAAAAAACTGTGTTGTGAATTGACCTGATACTTGATGCTTGTAACTATTTAAACTGTATCTCGAAAAGGCGATATTTACATCTTGAATACTATCATAAATGTAGGTATAACCTAAATTTAAGCTCTGTGAAAACTCATTTATCTCAAAACTGTATTTCCCATCAAACTCAAATCCATTTGTAATAATCTCACTAAAGTTTTGTGCTTCCCATTTGTCTGCTTCATTTTCTTTTGTCCAGTCGATTAAATCGGTGGCTTTTCGAGTAAAAATGACTGCATTTACTTGTAAATCGTCCACTTTATAATACATTCCCATTTCAGTTGTTAATGCTTTTTCAGGTTTTAGATCTGGATTCCCTAGTTCTATCAAACTATTATAAAACAAATTAGTATAGGTTGGTATTCTGCTCGTGTAACCTGTATTTAAGTACAATTTTAAATTATCTGAAAATTGATAGCCTACATCAATTCCTGGATAAGCAAATATATCAAAATCAGAATAGTAAGCCAATGCAAAACCTGGTGTAATAGCTAGTCTGTCTGGAATGATTTGAATAGCTTGTTCAACAAATAATGTAGTTGAAAACCGTTTGTGATTTCCCAAATTATTACTATTAAGAAAACCTTGATTGATATCTATTCCGATACCCATTAATCCAACTTTGTTATTGAGTGCTGCGTCGATAGTTAATCCAACTTTGTTATTGATGTGTAGATTACGATAAAATGCTGGGTCTTGCCTTAGAAACAAATACATATCTTGATTTCGTCGCCAATATAAGCTTGATTTGATACTACCTCTAGCAATACTTAGTTTTCTTTTTAATGCAATTAAACTTGTTTCGGTTTCTTCATATTGATCCTTATATGCCGGGCTGGCATAAAAGCCATTCGCTCCAAAATCTCGTTTGTTATAAGAAGCAAGTAATTCGTATTTATGCCAAGTTGCTTTTAAAAAAGTATTCCAATTATCAAAATCCGTGTTAAAACGATAGCCTTTAGATTGTTGTTTATCAACTTGCACACGAATGCTCGCATCTTTTAAAACTTTTTGATAGGCTATGTCAGCTCCATAATTATCATAAGAACCAACTGAAAAGCTTCCTTTTATTTTATCTTTTTTTACATCTTTAGTTACAATATTAATTGCGCCATTCATAGCATTTAATCCATAAATACGGGATGCTGCTCCTTTTATCACTTCAACTCGCTCAATATTATCCAAATCAATTAAAGCATTCATAGTGTGATGTCCGGTTTGCGAATCATCAACTTTTACCCCATCGATTAACAACAAAGTTTGATTGAAGTTTCCTCCGCGAATATACAGATCTGATTGCATGCCCTCGACTCCTCTACGTCTAACATCAACCCCTATGATATGCTGCAATACTTCCTCTAAAGAAGTTACCGGCAACTTTGCAATCTCGGTGGCAGAAATAATTGAAATTGTATGCGAATTTTCAGAAAAAGGAATTGAAAGACGTTGGGACTCAATTATTACTTCATCTATCTTTTGTACAGAGTCGATTGGTTGTTGTGCAAACAAACTTATTTTTAAAAAAAAGGCTAGGAATAAAATCAATGCGTATTTAAACATAATTGATGTTTCGTATTATTGATTTTTAGGAAAATATTTATTTTCTTAAATAATGAACTACCTCGAGGCGTCAAAACAAGCTCAATTGACTTGAATGGACTCTTTTATATTTTATCTTTGCTTGACCTTGATTTTGTAAATACTTCTTTATCGTATACGAATAGAGCAGTGTATTTATCTTATTTTTTGTTTTTTCTCACTACTAAGTTTTAAGCGCCCACTTGTAATAACAAATGATATAACACAATCGTCCTAAAATTAGAAAGATCCATTATCATAATAAATTTGATAATGGACCTTTTTATTGTTTTATACTTTTATCAATTTAAGACAACGACACTGTATAGTGTTTATGTTTTAAAATATTATTTAATAATTATCTTTTTACTTCTAGTGCTATCTTTTGAATGTATTATTATAAAATAAACGCCTTTAGCTTGATTTTTAATATCAATAGATGTTACAATACCACCAATTTTGCTTTGAGCTTTTCCTGTTAACATTTCCTTACCTAGCATATTGGTAATTGTATATGAGAATTCTCCGTCAAAATTTGTTTTAACATTTATTTTTCCATCAACAGGATTTGGATATACACTAAATAAATTTTGATTAACTTGGTTCTCTAAAACACTTAGTTCCGATTTATCAATTGTAAATGAATCAAATACTTCCTGATAAGCATCAATAGCTTTAAAGCTTAGAACATCACCATCAATATCAATAGTACAATAATGCATTGTGCTTGCAGTCTCT
>JAUVOS010000216.1 GCA_030599055.1 Lutibacter sp. | reverse complement strand
ACTGTATCCAAAACCAATACCCAAAGCTGTCGTTCCTTTTTTATTTAAAGGGAAATCTTTGATAAAGCCAGCATGAAAACCTGTAGAAATTCCTTTTTGTTGTAAATCTGCTGGTTTTTGCATAAGAATGTTGTACGTAATCCCAACATAAAGTTGGTCTTCAAAATATTTACGCCCAACCAAAAGACTGTCTTGGGCAATCATATTGAAAATGCCTACAAAGATAAAAGCAATTATATATAGTATTGTTTTCATTAGAAATCCGGACAGTCTGTATTGGCTATAAAAAAAGGCAACCACTGAGGATTGCCTTTATAAACTATTACTATTGTGAAATAAAAATTTTTACAATTTTGAGTTATTCTTGTACTCCTACAGCTGCATAACTAATTTTCAAAGCATCAATATCACGTAAATTACGTTTAATATCAGCGATGGTTCCAACCTTTGCATTGATATCAGCTTTAAATAAGGTAGTCATAAAAGGAATTTCATCTTCTTGTAATTTTTGCCGATTGTTAAAAATGAAAGTTTTAATATCACTAACTCGTGCAATCTTATCGTTTAATTGAATGACATCACCTTTATTATTAGAGTCCATCGATTTTCCAATATAAACAGTACTTACCAAGTTTTTATGTTCAAATTTTTTGACATTGTGTGCTTTCGGCAAGTTAGGTTGAATTATTTTTAATTCGGTCTCACGCATAGTCGTCGATACCATAAAAAAGAACAACAACATAAATACAATATCTGGTAAGGAAGCCGTTGAAATTGGTGGTAAGCCTTTCTTTTGTTTTTTAAATTTTGACATACTTCAAAGTTGTGTTTTAGTTTCCGGTAGGTTCTACTTCAGAAATAATTTCAGGATAAAGATCTTTAATTGTTTTGATTTTATCTTTTAATTTTTGTGATTTATCACTTTTTTGTTGCTTGAGTAAAGCTTGAAAAGATTTACCATAACGTTCTTCTGAAACTCTATTTCTGAGTTCTGTATAAGCTTGACCAATAGCGTCATGAATTGAAATAAAAGCACCATACGAGGTACCCCTATCACTTTTTAATGATATTACTGCCTTATTAGGATGGTCAGATGATGATGGGCTTTTAGCTCCTTTACAATAATCACATGTCCCAACGTCTTTGTTTCCTACGCCACCGCCGTTATCAAGAAAATCGATAGTGATCTGTTTTAAATCTTTAATGTCTACACGTTGCGTTCCTTCAACCAATAACTGGTCATTTCGGTTAATGGCAATTTGTAGCACATTCTTTTCCTTTAATTTTGGTGGAGGAATCTGATTTGGTGGTTGCTTTTGAGGCAACTTACGGGCAATACCTCCATCAACTTCCATAGTGGTAGCCACTAAGAAGAAAATTAGAAGTAAAAAGGCAATGTCTGCCATAGACCCTGCATTAATTTCTGGTACGGTTCTTCTTGACATAATATACTATTTTACAAGATTCTTAATCATATCAAATAAAAATAATACGGCACCTACTATCATTAATATGATACTATAATTGATAAAAGTTCCTACCCATTTGGATATACTACCTTCACTACCCTCAAAAACCTTACCGGAAGCATCATAAACAGCATTTCCATCGGCCATAAAATAGGCAATAGCTAAAACAATAGCCATAACACCTAAAGTAAGTAGCGCTTTTTTGAGTACAGCGGGTTTTTTTAACATATTTAATAAAGAAAATATGATGGATAGTCCTGCTGTAATAATTAATAACAATATAGCATAACTGACATAGTTCCCCATAGCGGCATCCGTAACATCCTCTGCGTTAGAAGATAGATAATACAATACTGCACCAATTAAGGCAAGTACAAGTGTCCCTATCATCAATATTTTTGAAAGACTTTTATTCATAATGAATATATTTTAGATAATTATTATTTTCTTCTTACTAATAAGTCCACTAATTGAATAGACGCATCTTCCATACTGTTTACAATACTGTCAACTTTAGATATAATATAGTTGTAGAATATTTGAAGAATAATAGCTACAATTAGTCCAAATACAGTTGTTAAAAGGGCAATTTTAATACCACCGGCAACGGTTGCAGGTGACATAACTCCTGATTTTTGAATGTTGTCAAAGGCAGAAATCATACCGATTACTGTTCCCATGAAACCAAGCATTGGTGCTAGTGCAATAAATAAAGATAACCAAGAAATGTTTTTCTCTAATAATCCCATTTGAACACCACCATAACCAACAACTGCTTTTTCAACGTTGTCAATACCTTCATCTACACGGTCTAAGCCTTGGTAGAATATAGAAGCGACCGGTCCTTTGGTGTTTCTACACAATTCTTTAGCTTCTTCAACGCCACCAGACGCTAATGCATCTTCTACGTTAGCTACTAATTTTTTTGTATTAGTAGTTGCTAAATTTAAATAAATAATTCTTTCAATTGCAATAGCAAGACCTAAGATTAAAACCAGTAACACAATTCCCATGAAGAAAGGGCCACCTTCAATCATACGTTGTTTTAATTCCTGACGGAAAGATTGCGGTGCATCGTCAGTTGCTACTTGTTCTGTTTTAGTTGTTTCTTCTTGAGCATAAGTGCTTTGGCTAGTGCCAAAAAATAATAATCCTGTTATTGCCAAGATTGTAAATAATTTTTTCATCGTAATAGTAAATTTAAAATTAGTTTTAAAGGGCTAAAGATAGAAACTTTTTTTGAATCCAAAAGTTTTAAATACTCATTTTTTTGACTAATCTTAGTTAAGTATTGAGTTTAAGGGGTTTTGTTTTTTTACAATTTTTATTTTTATTTCGCTATGAACACTATTTTTTGGGCTGGTTTTCAATAATCTTATGATTCCATAAAGTAGTATTTTACAATAGAACCCACAATTACGTCTTGTACTGCAAGTGAAGCCGTGACTTAGCGCGAGGCAAGTTCACGGTTTCACTAGTTAGTAGGATTAGCTCCCTACAGTCGCTGATCCCAGAAGGGGGATCCTACAAAGAAAAATAAATCCTTTTTACTTTCTTTTTACTTAATTAAAGGAATTTATCTTCTAATTAGGATTAGCTCCCTACGGTCGCTGATCCTGAAAGGGGCATCCAACAAAGAAAAATAAATCCTTTTTACTACGTAAAACCAGATTTTTTATTTTCTCTTTCTCTTACAAAAGCTAGGCTTTTGACGTTTAGAGAAAATAAAAAATCCGCCATAGGCGGATTTATTTTTCGTTGCGGAGAGGAAGGGATTCGAACCCTCGGTACGCTTTAGGCGTACACACGCTTTCCAAGCGTGCGCCTTCGACCACTCGGCCACCTCTCCTAGTTTAGTTAAAAGTAAAAAGTTAAATGTAGAAAGAGACTTTTAACTTTATAAACTTTCCACTTTAATACCTGTAATAATCAGGCTTATAAGGTCCTTCTTTTTTTACACCTATATATTTAGCCTGTTCTTCTGTTAGTTTATCTAATTCTACTCCTAATTTTTCTAAATGCAAACGAGCTACTTTTTCATCTAAATGTTTTGGTAGTACGTACACTTCATTTTTGTAGCGTTCAGGATATTTCCATAATTCTATTTGCGCTAAAGTTTGATTGGTAAATGAGTTACTCATAACAAAACTGGGATGACCTGTGGCGCAACCCAGATTAACCAGCCTGCCCTCTGCCAGAACAATCACTGATCGGCCTGATTTAAGTGTCCATTTGTCGACCTGTGGTTTGATTGTGTCTTTTGTATGACCGTAGTTTTTATTAAGCCAAGCCATATCAATTTCATTATCAAAATGTCCAATATTACAAACAATAGCTTTGTCTTTTAAAGCTTTAAATTCTTTTCCTTGAATGACATT
>JAUVOS010000119.1 GCA_030599055.1 Lutibacter sp. | reverse complement strand
TTACAGAGCGATGGAAGTATTTTTGCTAAAAAATCTTAAGGATACAACAGCTGTTGAATAATTTTAAAATATAACCTTAAAACCGAAAGTTTTTTTTATAACTGACACGAATTGACACAGATTTTTCGCACTTAAATAAGTAATGTAATATAGTGATATATACCTGATAATGATTGTGCTAATTAAATCCTTACGGATTTTAGGTGTACTTTTAAAAAGGGATGTTTTAAAAAAACATCCCTTTTTTATCCTATAAATATTCAATCATTTAATACTACAGCCCTTTGAATTTTAATCAATTGGAATTTTATCCAAACTTTTCCAGCTTACAAGATTCCCCTAGGCTATTACATCGTTTTCATTTCCATTATACACTAAAAAGAGTCTTTTGGACTATTATTTGATAATTTATTGATATAGGTGAGATTTGTACAATTTTGCATTTGGATTGCAAAATTGTACAAAATTATAGTTTTTGACTATGGTTAACGTGGTGAGTTATGATTCCTGAGAATCAGAAGTATTGCTTAACGGGTAACATTGGTCCCATATTTCCAGCATAGGATGAATTAAGATTCATGTAAATAAATCTTGTCATCCCGACAAGAATAAAACCATTTGTCATATGACAAATGGTTTTATTAATCACAAAGGAATATTCCCATGTTTTCGTTTCGGTCTATTCACCTCTTTACCTTCGAGCATTGCAAAAGATTTTATTAATTTGCGTCGTGTGTTTTTAGGATAAATCACTTCATCGATAAAACCACGTTCGGTCGCAGAATAAGGATTTGCAAATTTGTCTGCATATTCTTGTTCTTTTTCCTTTAGTTTTGCTCGTGGATCTTTTGATGTGAGAATTTCTTTTCTAAAGATAATTTCACTGGCTCCCTTTGCTCCCATTACAGCAATTTCTGCTGAAGGCCAAGCAAAATTCATATCGGCACCGATGTGTTTGGAGTTCATTACATCATAAGCGCCTCCGTATGCTTTTCTGGTAATAACTGTTATCCGAGGTACGGTTGCTTCGCTAAATGCGTACAATAGTTTTGCTCCGTTAACAATGATGCCATTCCATTCTTGGTCGGTTCCCGGCAAGAATCCAGGGACATCTTCTAAAACTAATAATGGAATATTAAAACTATCACAAAAACGCACAAAACGAGCTGCTTTTTTAGACGAATCTACATCTAATACGCCTGCTAAACTCATGGGTTGGTTTGCGATAATTCCAATACTTTTTCCGGCTAATCTAGCAAAACCTACAACAATATTATCAGCAAATTCTTTATGTATCTCGTAAAAGGAATCTTTATCGACAATACCACATATAACATCAATTATATCATAGGGTTTGTTGGCACTATCAGGAATAATAGTTTCGAGTTCTTCACGTATCTCATCACTTAAATTAAAGTCAAATGAAGGTGCTAACTCTCTGTTATTTTGTGGAATATAGCACAATAATTTTTTTATGGATTCTAAGGCTTCAATATCATTAGCCGCTGTTAAATGGGTAACTCCTGATTTAGAAGCATGTGTATGCGCCCCACCCAATTCTTCTGAAGTAACTGTTTCATTTGTTACGGTTTTCACTACATTTGGTCCTGTTACAAACATATAACTTGACTGTTCTACCATAATTGTAAAATCGGTCATAGCAGGCGAATAAACAGCGCCACCTGCACAAGGACCCATAATTGCTGAAATTTGTGGAATAACTCCTGATGATTGCACATTTCTATAAAAAATATCTGCATAACCACCTAAAGACCGAACTCCTTCTTGAATACGGGCTCCACCAGAATCATTTAAGCCAATAACTGGCGCACCCACCTTGACAGCCATATCCATAATCTTTACAATTTTTTCGGCATGTGTTTCAGAAAGTGCACCTCCAAAAACAGTAAAATCTTGTGAAAAAACATATACCAAACGACCCTTGATAGTTCCATAACCTGTAACCACACCATCGCCATAGAATTTTTGTTTCTCCATTCCAAAATCAGTCGTACGATGCGTAACCAAAGCTCCCATTTCTTCAAAGGAACCATCGTCTAAAAGATAATGTACACGCTCGCGTGCCGTTAGCTTGCCTTTGGCATGTTGTTTTTCAATTCTTACTTCTCCACCACCCAAATAGGCTTGTTGTAGTTTTTCTTGTAATTGTTTTATGTTGTCTTTCATATTGTTGACTTTATAATCCGTTCATCTCGGCTCCGCTCGATGACCTGTGTAATTACTCCACTCGATGATTACACGTACTTCGAGCGGAGCCGAGAAGTACTTTGTTCTATTTATCCGCTCATCTCGGCTCCGCTCGATGACCTGTGTAATTACTCCGCTCGATGACCTATATTATTGCACCGCTCGATGACCTGTGTTCTGTCACTATTCAATATTTACACGTACCTCGAGCGTGTTCATTGATCGGAGTCGAAATGAGCCGAGAGGTACATAACAAATATCTTTAAACCTTAACGATTCTTATAATTTGATTCATTCTTACATTTTGCAAGTTCATGCAAATAATCAATTTCTTTATTTATTAGCGCTTGTTTCTTTTTATGTCCCCATCTTTGAATTTGCTTTTCACGATAAAAAGCATAGTCGATTCTGTCATATTCTTCAAAATAAACTAATTTACAAGGAGCATGTTTCTTTGTGAAATTGGCTCCATTTCCACTATTATGCTCTGATAATCTTTTTTCTAAATCTTTAGTACTTCCGGTATAAAATTGTCCATTTGAACATTTTAAGATGTACATATATCCTTTCATGCTATTTTTTTATGTCCGGTCATCTCGGCTCCGCTCGATGACCTGTGTAATTACTCCGCTCGTTGACCTATATTAAACGGCTCCGCTCGATGACCTGTGTTTTGACTTCATTTGAAAATTTCCCGTACCTCGAGCGGAGCCGAGAGGTACATTCACTACCTATTAAACAAAGCTTTTATAGCAGCATTTGTTTCCTTTTTCGGTAATTTGACCTTTTGTTTTTCTTCCAAATACATATTTAAAGCAATTTTTGCAGCAATTGTAGCTTCCTCTTTATAATGTTCCTCAATAATTTCTGGTGTATAATATTTCTTTACAAAATGTGTGTCAAATTTTCCTGATTTAAAGACTTTATGTTGGCATACATACTTTCCAAATGCTAAAGTTGTTTCAACACCATCTACATGGTAATTATCAATTGCTTCTATCATTCTAACAATTGCCGCATCACGTGTTTTTCCATACGTAATCAATTTTGAAAGCATTGGGTCGTAATAAATTGGTATTTCCATTCCTTCTTTAAAACCATCATCTACGCGAATATTTTCTCCTGAAGGTGGTTGGTATGTATTGAGTGTACCCATACTTGGCATAAAATCATTTAATGAATCCTCTGCATAGACACGTAATTCAATAGCGTGTCCTTTAATAGTTAAATCCTCTTGTGTAAAAGATAATGCGGCTCCTTGTGCAATCTTAATTTGCTCTTCTACTAAATCTAAACCAGTAATCCATTCCGTTACCGGATGCTCTACCTGTAAGCGTGTATTCATTTCTAAAAAAAAGAAATTCATTTGAGCATCCATTAAAAACTCAACCGTACCCGCGCCTAAATAGTCACATGATTTGGCTACATTTACGGCTGCTTCGCCCATCTTATGGCGAATTTCTTTAGTTAAAATTGATGATGGAGCTTCTTCTACTACTTTTTGATGTCTTCGTTGAATACTACATTCTCGTTCAAATAAATGTACTACATTGCCATGACTGTCAGCAAGTATTTGAATTTCAATATGCCTAGGTGACTCAATATATTTTTCGACAAAAATAGAGCCATCTCCAAAAGCCGAGGTAGCTTCACTAATTGCACGTTTCATTTGACTTTCTAAATCAGCTTCCTTTTCGACAATTCGCATACCTTTTCCACCGCCACCGGCAGATGCTTTTATCAAAATAGGAAAACCAATTTCTTTGGCAATTTCAATGGCTTCTTTTGGATTTATAACAGCTTTATCAATACCAGGCACCATGGGAATATCATATTTCTTTACCGTTTCTTTTGCCGCTAATTTGCTTCCCATTGTTCTAATAGCATGGGGTTTGGGACCTATAAAAATGAGGCCTGCATCTGCGATTTTTTGTGAAAATTCTGCATTTTCACTTAAGAATCCATAGCCCGGATGAATGGCATCGACATTCAATGATTTGGCTACTTCAATAATTTTATCTCCCAATAAATAGGATTGATTTGATGGAGCTTCACCAATTAAAACAGCTTCATCAGCTTCTGCAACATGAGGAGCATTTCTATCTGCTGTAGAATAAACTGCTACGGTCTTTATTCCTAATTTCTTGGCAGTTTTAAAAACACGTATAGCTATTTCGCCTCTGTTTGCAACTAATATTTTATTTATCTTCATAATGAACTACTTCTATAATCCTAAATTCTACTTATTCCATCTCAATTAACATTTGTTTCTTTTCAACAGCATCTCCTTTTTTAACTTCAATTGATTTAATAACGCCATCTTTTGGAGCTACCAATATATTTTCCATTTTCATCGCTTCCAGCACTAGCAAAGCATCACCTTCCTTAACTTCTTGTCCTTCACTGACAGAAATATCTAATATTAATCCCGGCATCGGAGCTTTAATGTTGGTGTCTTTTTGTTTACCATTGACCGTTAGTCCTAACTCTTTAATAAGTCGGTCTAAATCATCTTTAATAATGACTTCAAATTTATTTCCATTAACACAAATTTGATATTCTTTCTTTGAAAAATCAGATGCTATATTTTGAACCTTATACGCTTTATTATCATGAATTATGTGGTATTTATTTTTAGATTTTTTATTTATATCTAAATCTTTTACGTTTTCAACATCTAAGCTAAATTCATAGCTTTCATTCACTTTTAAGACATATGATTTTGACATAATTCTGATTTTTAATTTGTTTCTAAAGATTTAAAAGCCTTTATTACTTTTTTCACGAGTCCGTGTCGCATAACATCTTTTTCATCCAAATAGATAATTGAAATTCCTTTTATGGAATTAAGTGCTAGTAAGGCTTCTTTTAATCCGGATATCTGTTTATTTGGGATATCAATTTGTCCGGGATCTCCCGTAATGACAAATTTGGCATTCTTTCCCATTCGGGTCAAGAACATTTTCATTTGATTGTGTGTCGTATTTTGAGCTTCATCCAAAATTACAAATGAATCATCTAAAGTACGTCCTCTCATAAATGCAAGTGGAGCAATTTGAATAACTCCCTTTTCCAAATAGGATTGTAATTTTTCGTAGGGAATCATATCGTTTAATGCATCATATAAGGGTTGCATATATGGATCTAACTTTTCTTTTAAATCACCCGGTAGAAATCCTAAATTTTCTCCTGCTTCCACTGCAGGACGCGTTAGTATAATCTTTCTTACTTCTTTTTCTCGTAAAGCTTTGACGGCAAGTGCGACAGCGGTATAGGTTTTTCCTGTTCCGGCAGGTCCAACAGCAAAAAGCATATCATTTTCTTTCATACTTTTTACCATTTCTCTTTGATGAAAAGTTCGCGCTTTTATTAGTTTCCCACTTACACCGTATAAAATAATATCTTTATTATTCGCTTCATTTTTTGAAACTTCATTGCCATTAGCTTGTAATAGACGCTCTAAAGTATTTTCATCTAAATTGTTATATCTATGAAAATAATCGACTAACATTTGTAATCGTTTTTCAAATTCATCAAGAATTTCTGATTCACCATATACTTTAATCTGTGAACCGCGCGCTACAATTTTAAGTTTAGGGAAATATTTTTTTAATACTTTTATATTCGTATTATGAACTCCAAATATTTCTGCGGGGTTTACTTCGGTCAATTCGATTAATCGTTCATTCAATTGTAATAATATTTTAAGATGTTATTTTCATTCAGTCATTACCAATAAAGCATTTAATTTACTTATTTTTGCATTATCGGGTATTCCTAAGAATACTTGGCTAAAGTAGTAAAAAAGAGAGCATCTGCAAAGACAGCATCTAAATAATAATCATCCATGCACATCATTACACTTACCAGCGATTTTGGTTCTAAAGATTATGCAGTAGCAGCAGTAAAGGGTAGTTTATTAGATTTAATTGATAATCCTACAATTATTGATATTTCACATGAAATAACTCCATATAACATACCTGAAGCTGCCTACATTCTTAATGCTGTTTACTCTAATTTTCCTAAAAATAGCATTCATATTATTGGTATTGATAGTGAAAAAACTCTAGAGCAACGGCATTTAATCGCACGCTATAATGGACATTATTTTATTGGTGCTGATAACGGAATTTTCTCATTAATAGCCGAGCAAGACCAATTTGATAGGATCATTGAAATTCAACATCCAAAATCTAAAGACAGTAGCTTTCCCATGTTAGATATCTTTGTCGATATTGCTGCTCAGATCGTTTTTAATGAAGAACTGGAAAATCTTGGAAACAGTACTACTGAAGTAAAAAAATGGATAAAAAATATACCGGACTTATCCAGTGAAAACGAATTAATAGGTCATGTCAATTATGTCGATAGATATGGAAACTTAGTTACTGATATTTCAAAAGAGTTTTTTGATACCGTTTGTAATGATCGAAGCTTTGAAATATTTGCCAGCAATGCAAAAATCAAAAAGATTCATCAAAACTATAACGCATTTATTAATTTTGAGCTTCCAATAACACAGCGCCAAAAAACTGGAAATGCATTAGCTATTTTTAATTCTTTAGGTTTTTTAGAAATCGCACTTTACAAAAGTGATCCACAACATGGAGGAAGTGCTTCTACTCTACTTGGGTTAGAAGTTGGGGATAGTATTAAAATTGTATTTGAGGGGTAACGCTAAAGTGCATAGTTTTGACTATTTTTGAAACCAATTAAATTACAAACTACATGTTTACAAGGATTGTAAAAATGCATTTTAAATCTAGGAAAATCAATGATTTTATACAGCATTTTGATTCCATCAAAGAAAAAATACGAAATCAGCCGGGATGCCGTTCTGTAATATTATTACAAGACAAATCCAATCCTAATATATTTTTCACATACAGTATTTGGGAAAAGGAATCGGATTTGGAAACCTATAGAAAATCGGAATTTTTTAGAGAAGTATGGCAAGAAGCCAAACAACTATTTGATGAAAAACCTGAAGCTTGGAGTGTGAATGAATTGGTGCGACTGTAATTGAGTATCAAGAGAGAAGAGAGAAGAGAGAAGAGAGAAGAGAGAATAGAGAAGAGAAAAAAGAGAAATGAGAAAAGAATCAAGAATCAAGAATCAAGAATCAAAAGACAATAAAAATCACAATTCAAAACAGCGAAAATCAGTAAAATCTGCGTCATCAGCGTTCTATCTTATCAAGAGAATAGAGAATAGAAAAAAGAGAAAAGAATCAAGAATCAAGAATCAAGAATCAAGAATCAAAAGACAATAAAAATCACAATTCAAAACAGCGAAAATCAGTAAAATCTGCGTCATCAGCTTTCTATCTTATCAAAAGAAGAGAAAATAG
>JAUVOS010000046.1 GCA_030599055.1 Lutibacter sp. | reverse complement strand
TCGGTACTTGTGCAGGTAGTAAAGAAAGGAGAAATATGGTGTCTTGTGGGGAAGTTGAAGTTGCAAATAATACAGTTCTCTTTACATGGAGTCGTCTTAAAGATTTTGGTGATATGGGTTATGGTATTCGCATTATGACCAAATTAGAATATAACATACATGATAATATTATCGGAGCAAATATTATGGGCGGCATTGATAATTCAAGATTTTGCAAAGATGAGTATGTAAAAATTGATAATAACATCTTTTTCGGTAATAAAACGGGAGATTTAAGATACTACCCCGAAAGTAATGTAAAGTTAGACCTTACTGTGGATCAGTTTGAAGACCTTGAGTTTGCATCGGTTAACAATAATAAAAATGAAGCACCACCATTGGTTGTCAATGAAGCTTATTTAAAAGGTTTTTTTGCTGCTAGATATAGCGAGACAACTAATTATGACCCTAATTCGTCCCAAAACCAATGGGCAAGAGTTTTGGGTATGAACCAACAAGGAACCATGACCTCCAAAGTATCAATGTTTATGAATAAGTATCCTTGGAAGGAATCTTTAAAACTCTTTGGAGCTAGCGAAGATGTTGGAGCTCAAAAACCATAATACGAAACATATAAATAAAAAAAGAGGCTGTCCAAAAAAGATAGCCTCTTTTTAATTACTAAAAAATTCTTAGTAATCTTATATTCTTTTCACCAAACAATTAAAATAATTTCATCTTATCTAATTCATCCATAACCGACCTTACATAGTCAGCAGATTCTTTTAATAATATCATTTCATCTTCATTCAAATCTAGTTCAATGATTTCTTCAATTCCATTTTGTCCAAGTTTAACCGGTACACCCAAAGCAATATTATTCATGCCATACTCACCATCTAACATGGTGCAAACAGAAAAAATTCGTCTTTGATGCTTTAGAATGGCTTCTACCATTTGAGCTGCTGATGAACCGGGAGCATACCAACCTGATGTTCCTAATAAATTAACAATCTCACCACCACCTTTTTTAGTGCGTTCTACGAGTTCGCATATTTTCTCTTTATCCATTAACTCCGTTAAAGGGATTCCAGCTACAGTGGTATATCTAGGTAGTGGTACCATTTGGTCTCCATGACCTCCTAGTAGAATTGCTTGAATATCTTTGGGTGAGCAATCAAGTTCTGTTGCAATAAAAGCACGAAAACGGGCTGTGTCTAGTACACCTGCCATTCCGAAGACTTTTGTGGATGGTTTTTTTGCAGTTAAATAGGCGGTATATGTCATTACATCTAATGGATTCGAAACAACAATAATTATAGCATCAGGAGAATGCTCTATTACCGATTCTGTTACACTTTTAACAATCCGAGCATTCGTACTAATTAAATCGGCACGTGTCATTCCCGGATGACGTGGTAGTCCAGATGTAATAACCACAACATTAGAATTTGCTGTTTTTGTATAATCATTTGTCACGCCGGTTACGCGTGTATCATAGTAATTTACTGCGGATGATTCCCAAATATCCAGCGCTTTTCCTTCAGCGTAATTCTCTTTAATATCTAATAATACCACATTGTGTGCAATATCTTTTTTGGCAATGACATTTGCACAAGTTGCTCCAACACTACCTGCACCTATTACGGAAACTTTCATATGTTTGTTTTTGGTTATCAATACGCCTATGAAATTGAATTCATGCTGTCTTTTAAAATTTAAAGCAAACCATAAGCTCTTTTCATATTCGTATTTAAGTTAAAAATAATTATTTTATTGTTCACAAATATAAACACTTTAATAAGATACTCAAATTGAATTTTGTAATTTTTTAAACGAACAATGAGTTAAGTGATTTTTTTAAATCTTATATTTGGTATTTAACCTTGCTATCTATCAGAATTTCACTAATTTTGACGTCGATTTCAAACCAATTATTTAATACATTACTTAACTTCAATCAAAATTATGGAAAACATCCTATACATCTTACCAATTTTTGCAATAGTAGGTTTTATTTTTATGTTTATAAAATCTTCATGGGTTTCTAAACAAGAAGAAGGGAACGAAAAAATGAGCATTATTGCAAAAAATATTGCTGAAGGAGCCATGGCGTTTCTAAAGGCAGAGTACAAGGTTTTAGCAATATTTGTAGTAGCTGTTGCAGCACTATTAATTTTTAAAGGAAATAGTGAAGCGAATTCATCTTGGCTAGTGGCAGTATCTTTTGTCGTTGGTGCTTTGCTGTCTGCCCTTGCGGGTTTTATAGGTATGCGTGTCGCTACCAAAGCAAATGTGCGTACGACCAATGCAGCGAGAACATCCTTAAACAAAGCATTAGAAGTCGCCTTCTCGGGCGGTGCTGTTATGGGATTAGGAGTCGTATCTTTAGGGGTATTCGGTCTCAGTGTTTTGTTTTTAGTTTATAGTGATTTTTACGATGTAAGTAATGCTGATGGATTGACTAAAGTTTTGAATATTCTTTCAGGATTTTCATTAGGAGCTTCCTCTATTGCTTTATTTGCTCGTGTGGGTGGTGGTATTTATACCAAAGCCGCTGATGTAGGAGCCGATTTAGTTGGAAAAGTGGAAGCAGGTATTCCTGAAGATCACCCTTTAAATCCGGCAACTATTGCTGACAATGTGGGAGATAACGTAGGAGATGTAGCCGGTATGGGAGCTGATTTATTCGAATCATTCGTAGGTTCAATTATTGCCTCTATGGTTTTAGGAGCAGCTTACTTTAGTTTAGACGCTTTTTCAGGGAATCAATTAGGAGCTGTGATGCTTCCGTTGGCTTTAGCCGCAGTAGGAATTGTAGTGTCAATTATCGGTACTTTCTTTGTAAAAGTAAAAGATGGAGGAAATCCGCAAAGAGCTTTAAATGTTGGAGAATTTTTATCAGCAGGAATCATGGTTGTTGCTTCCTATTTTATAATACAACAATTTTTACCTGAGGCATGGACATTAAATGGTAAAGAATTTACCTCAATGGGTGTCTTTATTGCAACAATTGTAGGTCTTTTAGCCGGTTTAGGTGTAGGAAAAATTACAGAATATTATACAGGTACAGGCTCAAAACCAGTAATGAGTATCGTAAATCAATCAGCCACCGGAGCCGCAACAAATATAATTGCGGGTTTAAGTGTGGGGATGATTAGTACTGCTATTCCAATTTTATTAATTGCAACCGCTATAATTTTATCATTCCATTTTGCCGGATTATACGGTATTGCTATCGCAGCAGTAGGAATGCTAGCCAATACAGGTATTCAATTAGCAGTAGATGCTTACGGACCAATTTCTGATAATGCAGGTGGCATTGCTGAAATGGCAGAATTACCAAAAGAAGTAAGAAAACGTACCGATAAATTAGATGCCGTAGGAAATACAACAGCAGCAATTGGTAAAGGTTTTGCCATCGCTTCGGCAGCTTTAACAGCACTGGCATTATTTTCAGCTTTTATGTTACAAGCAGGTATTAGTTCGATTGATATTTCGAAATCAAATGTAATGGCAGGATTATTTATCGGAGGTATGTTGCCATTCGTGTTTTCTGCACTTTCTATGAAAGCAGTAGGAAAAGCAGCCATGGCGATGATTCAAGAAGTACGTCGTCAATTTAAAGATATCCCTGAGCTAACAGCTGCTTTAGGAATTATGAGAAAATATGATTCTGATATGACTAAAGCAACTCCTGAAGATAGAGCAATTTTTGATAAAGCAGATGGAAAAGCTGAGTATCAAAAATGTGTAGCTATTTCAACAGATGCTTCTATTAAGCAAATGGTTTTACCGGGTGTTTTAGCAATCTTAACTCCTGTTTTAATAGGTTTTGTCGGTGGTCCAGAAATGCTTGGAGGACTTCTAGCAGGTGTTACTGTAACAGGTGTTTTAATGGCGATATTCCAATCGAATGCCGGTGGGGCGTGGGATAATGCTAAGAAAATGGTTGAAGATGGTGTAACCGTCGATGGTAAGGATTATGGAAAAGGTTCAGATATTCACAAAGCAGCCGTTGTAGGAGATACAGTTGGTGATCCGTTTAAAGATACTTCTGGCCCTTCTTTAAATATTTTGATAAAATTAATGTCGGTAGTAGCCCTTGTGATTGCACCAAGTATTGCAATAAGTTCTGTTACAGCAACTTCAAACGATTCAAATACACTTAAAGAAATAGTTATTGAAGAACAATTAAATGCAGATGCCAATACAAAAATAATCCAAAAAGAAGTCAAAGTAGAAATTATAGAAGATGATACTACGGTGACAATAGAGACAACTATTCTAGACGAAAAGGGTAACGAAGAAGTGAAAGTTGAAAAACTTACAGGTGATGCAGCCAAAAAATATTTGGACGAACATAGAGCTAAGAAAAAATAGTTTAACAGCTTGATAATTTTTTATAAAAAGCGCCTTTTTTTAAAGGCGCTTTTTTTTCTTTCTACCTACTTTGTCAAAGTTTCAAACTTTGACAAAGTTTACGGACTTTGCTGTCCGAAGTTTGTAACTTTGGACATTAATGCATCTAATTTTTATTCGTAATTTGCTTCGTATAAAACAGACCCATGACCTACACATCCGTACTCCAAAAAATGCAAACTGAAAACACCAATCCCATTCAGTATTATTTAGATATGGGTTTGGATGTAATCAATGTCAATCAATTAATAGGTAAAGAAATTGAAATAAATTTTGAACACTATCAATGCATGGGATGTGGAAAGGATAAAAAATGCTATCGCCAAGGTTATTGTTACGATTGTTTTTACAAACTCCCACAAACTGCAGATTGGATAATAAGACCCGAATTGAGTAAAGCACATTTAGGTATTGAAGATAGAGATTTAGAGTTTGAAAAAAAACTGCAATTAAAACCGCATATTGTTTATTTGGCAAATTCGAGCAACGTAAAAGTAGGAGTAACTCGAAAAAGTCAGATACCAACCCGTTGGATAGACCAAGGGGCGCATGAAGCTCTTGAGATTCTTGAAGTTCCCAATCGATATTTGGCAGGTATTGCCGAGGTAGCTCTTAAAGAGTATGTAAATGACAAAACGAATTGGCGTAAAATGCTTACGAATAATATTGATGATGCAGACTTGGTTAAATGGCGAGAAAAACTTAAAGTAAATTTACCAAGTGAAGTTCAAGATTATTTTTTGGAAAATAAAAAGGAAACGGCAATGCATTTTCCTGTTCAACATTATCCTACAAAAATTAAGAGTTTAAATTTGGAAAAAATCCCCAATTTTAAAGGGAAATTGATAGGCATAAAAGGACAATATTTACTATTCGAAAACGAAACTGTATTCAATGTTCGAAATCACGAGGGATTTGTAGTAAAACTATCTGTTTGAACACTATTTTTATAGAGCATTAGTAACAAAATGCTACTGATAAAGTAAACAAAACCCCAATAAGGATTGCTGAAATAGGAGACAACCAAGCTTTGTAAAAAATAAAAAAGGGGTATTAATCCAATACTTAAACCATATCTAAAAGTGGGGATAAGCACGATATCATTTGACTTGTGTTTTAAACTGTTCCAAATCAAGATGGGAATTACTGTGTTTGTTCTAAATAAAATTTGAATTATAGTCTGGTAAAAGGTTTTTTTTGGTTTTTGTATAGCTATTGGAATATCCCAATCAGAAGTTTCAGCTATTATTTTATTTGTTTTAACAGGGTTTAAAAAGTCGATATCTTTGTGAATTAAAACGCGTTCTATTTTAACATGATTCTCAACATCATCAATATGTGTAGATAATTCTTTTAGTGTATCACTTACTTTTTCTTTTAATAGCTCTATAGCATCATTTTCATTTTCAGGGTCGTAGAAATCATTAACTAAAATGGGTTTGCCATAGTAAACAGAAATAGAGCTGGCTTTCTCTTGCATATTCGAATAATTCAAACCTACAGGTATGATTATCAGGTTTTTTTTGGAATATTTGTCTATATAACCAAATGCGATTCTAGTAAAACCTTTACTTAGGGGTCTTAGTCTTCTAAGCAAACCGTGATTACCTTCAGGAAACATCAACACACTACCATTTTTTTTAAATTCGTTATAACATGCTTCAAATATTTCTTGATTTCTTTGGATGCTATCAACACCATCTCTTATACGATAAATTGGAATCATGTTAATACTCCGCAACAAGCTATTTGCAATCGGATTTTTAAAAGCACTAGCGCGTGTTAAAAAAAGATGAATTCTAGAACTGGTTGTGGCAATCATAATAGGATCTATTAATCCATTTCGATGATTACTTACAAAAAGTATGGGTTTGTTTTTTGGAATGTTTTCAATACCATAAGCCTTCGTATTCTTAAAGTAGGAGCGTAGCCCTAATTTAACATAGAATCGTACTGTTTTATACCAATAGATATTCAATATATTTTTGCTTTATTTTTTTGTAATGATGTAATTACAACACAATTTATCAATTAATTCTACAATCTTATGATAAACATGATGCTATTATCTAAGTGCTATACCAAACCTATCGCATGTCATACTGATCTTGTCGAAGTATGATTTACGCATCTACATTTGCATAGTGTGCATTTTTCTCAATAAATTCTCTACGTGGTGGTACTTCTTCACCCATAAGCATTGAAAATACGCGGTCTGCTTCAGCACCACTATCTATGGTAACACGTCGCAATGTTCTGAATTCAGGATTCATAGTAGTATCCCATAATTGTTCTGCATTCATCTCACCCAAACCTTTATAACGTTGAATATTTACGCTTCCACCCATTCGTAAAGTTATTTTTTCACGTTCCTCATCATCCCAAGCATATTCACGTTTTTTTCCTTTTTTAACTAAATATAACGGAGGAGTAGCGATATAAACATAGCCTTCTTCAATTAATTCACGCATATAGCGGAAAAAGAAAGTTAGGATTAGTGTAGCAATATGACTACCATCAACATCGGCATCTGTCATGATTACTACTTTATGATAGCGAAGTTTTGACAAGTTTAAAGCACGAGGATCTTCTTCAGTTCCAATAGTAACACCGAGAGCTGTAAAGATATTTTTTATCTCCTCATTCTCAAAAACTTTGTGTTGCATGGCTTTTTCCACATTTAAAATCTTACCACGCAAGGGTAAAATAGCTTGAAAAAAACGATCACGACCTTGTTTGGCAGTTCCACCTGCCGAATCACCCTCGACTAAGAATATTTCAGATTTTACAGGATCCGTTTCAGAACAATCACTCAATTTACCGGGTAAACCTCCGAGAGACATAACTGTTTTTCGTTGCACCATTTCACGAGCTTTACGAGCTGCATGTCTTGCTTGTGCTGCTAAAATTACTTTTTGAACGATTATTTTAGCTTCATTAGGATTTTCTTCTAAATAATTAGATAGCATTTCTGAAACAGATTGACTTACTGCCGCTGAAACATCTCTATTTCCTAATTTGGTTTTTGTTTGCCCTTCAAATTGTGGTTCTTGAACTTTTACAGAAATTATAGCTGTTAATCCTTCACGGAAATCATCACCTGCGATGTCAAATTTTAATTTACTTAACATTCCAGATTCTTCTGCGTATTTTTTAAGCGTATGTGTTAATCCACGTCTGAAACCAGATAAATGTGTGCCTCCTTCGTGTGTGTTGATATTGTTTACATAAGAATGTAAATTTTCAGAATAAGAAGTATTATATGTCATGGCTACTTCAACGGGAATACCGTTTTTTTCACCTTCCATAGAAATAACGCTGGCAATTAACTGTTCTCGTGTGCCATCTAAATAATTTACAAACTCAGCGAGTCCTATCTCACTATAAAATTTATCCGTAATAAAATTTCCTTCGTCGTCTTTTTGGCGTTTGTCAGTTATAGATAGCGTTAATTTTTTGTTCAAAAAAGACAACTCACGCATGCGCGTTGCTAGTATTTCGTAGCTGTATTCGGTAGTGATGTTGAAAATTTGTGAGTCGGGTACAAAAGTTATACTTGTACCGGTTTTATCACTTTCTCCAACAGGTTTTACAGGATAAATAGCTTTTCCTCTTTCGTATTCTTGTTGCCAAATTTTTCCTTCACGATGTACAGAAGCTGTAAGATGCGCCGATAATGCATTTACAACAGAAACACCAACACCGTGTAAACCTCCGGAAACCTTGTACGAATCTTTGTCAAATTTTCCTCCGGCACCAATTTTTGTCATGACGACTTCTAATGCTGAAACACCTTCTTTTTTGTGTAAATCAACAGGTATTCCACGACCGTTATCGTGTACAGTTATTGAATTGTCTTCATTGATAAAAACATCAATTGTATCGCAATATCCCGCCATTGCTTCATCAATGGAGTTGTCAATCACTTCGTAAACCAAATGATGTAATCCTCTAACTCCAACATCACCAATGTACATTGAAGGGCGTTTACGTACGTGTTCCATTCCTTCTAAGGCCTGAATACTCTCTGCGGAATAATCACTCTTTTTAATCTTGTCACTCATAAATTTTAGTTATAATTTTTAGTTTAAAAACTAACGAACAAATATACAAAAACACCCAGTTTTAAAGCTTAAAAAGCTGTGAGGAAAACTGTAAGTTATTAACATTTTTTTGATAAGAAATGTGCCTTTTTCTAACTAAAAGAAGTCTATTTATACAGTAGGAATAAGTCTTTATAAATAAATGATAAACTGACTGTAAAATCAAAATCATTATAAACTTCTTTTGTTTTCCCACTCATAAGTGTAACTTTAGAATGATAGTTTTGATAAAATAAGTTTGAATTTAATTTCAAATGAATTTTGGGTAAAACCTCTTTTTGATAACTTATTTTTCCTAGGATTAAGCTTCGTTGTTTTTCAGTATGCGAAGCATAAACATCATAAAAAGAGCCATTTCGGTAATAAATATCAATTTTTTTTGAAACAGATTGGTACATGTCACCTCCACGAGGGCTGATAAACCCATCTCCATACCAATATCCAATACCAAGTACCAAGTTCTTTCTCTTGTAATTCAACCAAGTTAAAGAAGCTTTACTTGTTTTAAAAACATATTCTTCCGGTATTCCTTGTGTATGATGTTCTATAAAAAAACTACTAAAGCAAACTTCATCATCGTATAATAACTTGCGCTTTAGTTGAATACCCAGTGCAGTATGTAACATGCTAAGTGTTAACCGTCTTTCAACAATGTCCGTATTTATTTGTCCTCCACGGTGGTACAATAGGCTTTGAAGTGGGATGCTTAAATTCCATTTTTCATTTTCAATAAAATCATATTCAAGATTTACACCTAGAACAAGTTCTTCATTGTGTTTTGACCCTCTAAAAATAAAACTTTCCCAATTCAACCAAGTGTCAATTTTAATTCTATCGGATTGATAAAGATATTGTAAGCCATTTTCAATAAATCTTTCATCCAGTTGAGTCTCCTCATCCATTAAAGGAACAATAAGATTGTGATTGTTTTGACTTTCAAGAGTTCCCATAATAAAACTCGAATTTTTCATTAGATAGTGAAAAGAAAATGTAGGAATGACCTTATGATATTTATCCAATCCGGCATAAGTCAAACCAAAAACACCTAATTCTAGTCTAACTTTAGTATGTGGTGAAAAAATGAGTTTTGGCTGTAGTTGACTGCCTAATAGCGTATAACCATCAGCAATATTGTTAGAATATTCGTTATTCTTAAAGAAATTATGATTGTAAAGTTCTAAGTGCAAAGTATTTGGTGTAATGCTATCTTGTTGTCCAATAGTTTTTTTACTAAAGCCAATAACTGCCAATAAAAATAAAAACAAACCTACTTTGTTCATGGCGCAAAGATAGGATTATTCGGTTCAATGATAGAATGATTAAAAGATAAAATGATTTGATGATGCATTTTTTCATTGTCTCATTCTATCATTGATTACACTTTATAATCGTAACTTTGTCAATCATATTTTATTAGAGGATGCTAGAAAAGAATATTCAAAATATTGAGATAAAGACAGAAAAGAAAATTCGTTCTACATTTAAGCACGAAAATTTTTCAGCAGGGAAACCTCCTTTTTTAAGAGGTCCTTATAGCACGATGTATGTACGACGCCCATGGACGATTCGTCAATATGCCGGCTTTTCTACAGCAGAAGAAAGCAATGCTTTTTATAGAAGAAATTTGGATGCTGGTCAAAAAGGTTTATCGGTAGCCTTTGATTTGGCGACGCATAGAGGTTATGATTCTGATCATGAACGAGTAGAAGGAGATGTTGGAAAAGCAGGCGTAGCTATTGATAGTGTCGAAGATATGAAATTGTTATTTGATCAGATTCCTTTAGATAAAATGTCTGTTTCCATGACAATGAATGGAGCAGTTTTACCGATCATGGCGTTTTACATTGTGGCAGCTCAAGAACAAGGAGTGGCTATTGAAAAATTATCAGGAACAATTCAAAATGATATTTTAAAGGAGTTTATGGTGCGAAATACATACATATATCCGCCGAAACCTTCGATGAAAATTATCGCAGATATTTTTGCTTTTACAAGTAAGAATATGCCAAAATTTAATAGTATCTCTATTTCAGGGTATCACATGCAAGAAGCCGGAGCTACCCCAGAAATAGAGCTTGCTTATACTTTAGCAGATGGACTTGAGTATTTACGTACAGGAATAGATGCTGGTATGGATATCGATACTTTTGCACCTCGATTGTCCTTTTTTTGGGGAATTGGAATGAATCATTTTCAAGAGATTGCCAAACTTAGAGCAGGAAGAATGTTGTGGGCAAAAATTGTTAGACAGTTCAATCCAAAAAATCCCAAATCTTTATCCTTGCGTACACATTGTCAGACGAGTGGATGGAGTTTAACCGAGCAAGATCCGTTTAATAATGTCGCGAGAACAGTGACAGAAGCGATGGCAGCAGCATTTGGTGGAACACAATCTTTACATACCAATGCTTTAGATGAAGCTATTGCTTTACCAACTGATTTTTCTGCAAGAATTGCGCGAAACACGCAAATTTATTTACAAAAAGAAACACAAATAACGCGAACTGTCGATCCTTGGGCAGGTTCAGAATATCTTGAAAAGCTAACAGATGAAATAGCGAATACAGCATGGGAATTGTTAGAAGAAGTGGAAACTCTAGGGGGTATGACAAAAGCAATCGAAAAAGGAATTCCAAAAATGCGAATTGAAGCGGCTGCAGCCAAAAAACAGGCGCGAATTGATAGCAATCAAGATGTGATTGTAGGAGTTAACAAGTTTCAATTAGAAAAAGAAGAACCTTTAAGTATTTTAGAGGTTGATAATGCAGTAGTCAGAGACTCGCAAATCTCACGTTTACAGGAGTTAAAGCAAACACGTAATAAGAATAAAGTTTTAGAATCCTTAAAAAACTTAAGCAAAGCAGCAGACTCAGGTAATGAAAATTTACTAGCTTTGGCTATTGAAGCAGCGAAACATCGTGCGACATTGGGTGAAATATCCGATGCTTTGGAGTTGGTGTTTGGGCGTCATAAAGCAACACATAAAACCATTACAGGCGTGTATAAAAAAGCCATTAAAGATGATAAGTTATTTAGCAAAGCACAGGCGTTAGCCGATGAGTTTGCTGAATTAGAAGGACGTAGGCCTCGTATAATGATTGCTAAGATGGGGCAAGACGGGCATGATCGCGGTGCTAAAGTAGTTGCGACAAGTTTTGCCGATTTAGGTTTTGATGTGGATATTGGTGCTTTGTTTCAAGCACCTAAAGAAACTGCAAAACAAGCCGTTGAAAATGATGTTCATATTTTAGGCGTTTCTTCACTGGCTGCAGGTCATAAAACTTTAGTGCCTCAAGTTATTGATGAACTTAAAAAGTATGGTCGTGATGATATATTAGTTATTGCCGGAGGCGTTATCCCAGCACAAGATTATCAATTTTTGTTTGATAAAGGTGTCGTTGGTGTTTTTGGTCCTGGAACACAAATTGCAAAGGCAGCTATCTCAATTTTAGAAATTTTATTGGAAGGCGTTAGAGATTAGCAAACTTTTTGTTTTTCTAGTTTTTATATACAAATACGGAACCTAGTGTGTTACCAATTTTAACTTTCATAATATAATTACCTTCTACAAGATCTGAAATATCTAATTGTGTTTGTAAAAAATTAATTTGAATTGTTTTTAATTTTCTACCCAAAACATCATAAAAAATTACTGTATCAATAGTTTCTTTTGCACTAATATTTAAAAAATTTTCTGCTGGATTGGGGAAATATTTAAAACCTTTAGCAGTAAGTTCTTCAGCTACTCCTCCAAAATAGGGTAAATCAATATAAATATTATCTATGTGAAAATCAATATTTTCAATATCATTGACATCGCCACTACTTGCCCAAAAAGCTAATAAAAAGGTATGAAGCTTGAAATCAGCTCCGTCACCATAATTATAATAAGTACCAGAGGATTGTCCTGTATTAGAAATGCTTGAATTGGTATCCCATGTACGAACATTATACCAAGAAACACCTAGATCATCAGAAATAACTAATTGAATTTGATCATCAGAACCCAAAGAAGCAGGAGCAGTTGAATTTTGTTGTGTTAATGCCATATCAAAATCTATAAAAATGGATTGAGCCCCTTTTACATAGTATAGGCTTCGAAACATAGGCATTACCAACCAATCATTAGTTTGTGTTTCTTGAATATTTATTTTAGCTCCCATAGAATTTGTTGCATCATTGGCAAAATATTCATGATTCCAATGACTAGAGTTAAACCCTGATATACCCGATGTAGGATTACCTTGATTGGCTTCACTCCAACAGTAAGGAATAAAGTCGTTTTGAAATGATTCTTCATACCAAAGAGGACCACCACCACCAGCGGGTACAAAGAAAGTACAGTAATTATAGAAAGTAAAAGGTCCGACCCATTCACTTGTTTCTGCTCCACAATCAGCACGTATATAGAAGTCTATGTATTCTGAGTGTATAGACAAATCATTTGTATAGTATGAACTATAAGGATGATTTTCAATTATTGGAACTCCTGTGTGCGTAAATCCGGATATTCCATATTCTAAATCATACTCGTTTGAAGCATTGTTATTTGTCCACCTTATACGAACACCACTTGGATAATTACTAAGATGTATATTAGATGGTGCATTACAGTTTTGGGCATTTATACTAATAAAGGATTGTGTTAATAGTAATAATAGGAATAGTGTAACTTTTTTCATTTTGCAATAAGTTATTGTTTATTGTAGTAAAAGTATGTATAAATAATAATATACTGAGATTAATTATTTACAAAACGGAACTATAAAAGAAAACCGGAACTCGAAAAAAGAATATCTACTTTTCAAACTCCGGAAATCAATCTAAAAACTACTAACTAAAAATTGTGTTCTACATTGAATAAAGAATTCGGTAAAACAACAAGCAAATATATGTGTGCTGAAC
>JAUVOS010000178.1 GCA_030599055.1 Lutibacter sp. | reverse complement strand
TATGATAGATTTGATAAATCTGAATTAATACTTTTTACTTTTTTCCATTACCGAAAAAAGTAACAAAAAAGTCTAGGCTTCCTAAATTTTATCTAAATTTTACATTTGCTTTCTAAAATTTAAGAACTCGTATCATGAGATTTAGCTTATTTTAACTCTTTTTTTTATACTCCCCATTACATCCATAGAAATTATCACAAACTCAAACAGCTTAAATTTTTAAACGAAATCAAATGCAAAATTTTTAACGATAAAATTTAGTGATGCCGGAAAAAGCACATTTCAAAAGAAAGATATTATTGATGTCTCTTATATTAACAAAGAAGAACAATTTCAACAAATACTGGACTTAGCCAGAGAAAGATTAGCAAGATAGAATTCTTATCGATAGGAATCATATATTGTTTTATAAGCTTTGCACAATTCGCGTCTCTTACTTCTCCATTCCATCATAAAAGACACAGTTCTCTGAGAATAACCTATTAGACTGGCATTAGATAACTCGTAACAAATTTTTATAATTTCCTTTTGTGTAAATTTTCTAGAAAAATAAACTGTATTACTTTCCTTTTTATCTTTAATAAGTAGCTGAATTTTATTGTAAAACTCTTCTTGCTCAATATTCGAAGCTTCTTTTAGCGTGCTTTTTAACAAATCATCATAGGTGTTTGTATCATCTTTTGTTTCCACTAATTGTATTGCTTTATCAATATCAATTTTTGAAGCTTTCTTTTGAGCAAAACCTTTCAGAGATATAAAGAGAATTAATAAAAGAATTGTGATTTTTTTCATGTGTTTGAATTTTTATTTTTTAAGCGGTAACACATGCTGTTCGCTATTAATCATTCCCTTTGGTGTCAAGATTTGTCGTGCTCGTTTCATTATAAATAAGTTTATAATCTATTTTGTATAGCCTTTTTCGAATAATAAATCAGTTACTTGATTGTATAGGTTTCGACTCCATACAATAGATGGATCTTGTGATGCTTCTGTTAATAATGAAACGTTATTTATGTATTTTTGGGCGACTTCATTTTCAAACAGTTTATTCAATTCTTTTATTTCTTGATGTGTAAAGAATTTTTTATAAACTACTACTAAATCATTTGACAAGCCATCTAACGAACTTATTGCCTTCATTTCAACTTCATTCCAAACTTCCTCCTTAACTGCTGCATCTTTGTATTGTTCTTGAAATAAAAGCATCAACTGGTCAACCGCCTGATTGTATTGCCCCATCGTGCCGTTTATCTCGATAAAGTGCTTTATATCTTTATCATAATCTGTATTTTGTGCTTGAGAATATACTCCAAACATTATAAACAAGAGTAATATTTTAAATTTCATGGATAGATCGTTTTAATTAATGCAAATATAATAACAAATAATATACCAGAATTATCATGCTTTAAAAACAAACAGTATTTTGATGAATTATTTGTACATTTGTGTTCAGCACTAATCAGTATTTTTAAAAAAATAATTGTATGAATAAATATTTCCTTACCCTCACAATTTCAATTCTTAGTTATAGTCTTTACGCGCAAAACACATATGAAAAAGGTTATTTTATAAACAATATTGGCGTTAAAACAGATTGTTTAATTAGAAATCTTGATTGGGAAAAAAATCCAACTGAGTTCAAATACAAAATTTCAGAAAATGCCATTTCAAAAACGGCTGATATCGAATCTGTGAAAGAGTTTTGCATCTTAGATATTTCAAAATTTACCCGTTTTAAAGTGCATATCGATAGATCTAGCAACGATACAGAAGAATTGAGTCAATTAAGAGATCCCGTTTTTGAAGAAGAAATAATTTTTTTAAAAATTTTAATTGAAGGAAAAGTAAACCTCTATATTTATACTGACAGTAATTTAACCAGATATTTCTATAAATTTGATGAATCTAATGTTGAGCAATTAGTTTACAAAAGATATTTAAGCTCCAAAACTAATTATAAAATTAGAAAAAATGTCAGATACAAACAACAGTTATGGAATAATGTTAAGTGTAATACAATTGAAAAAAAAGAAATAAATAAGATAAAGTATTCTAAAAAAGAATTGGTAAAGTATTTTATTAAATACAACGAATGCAATAATTCAGAATTTATAAATTTTACAAGAAAGAAAAGAGATTTTATTAATCTTACAATTAGACCTGGAATCAATCAATCTTCTTTGATATTTGACAACTATAGTGATATTAGATATGGTGTTGATATGGGTAATCAGACAAGCTTTAGGATTGGGATAGAAGCCGAAATCATCATGCCTTTTAACAATAATAAATGGGCATTTATTATTGAGCCGTCTTATCAATATTTTAAAGCGGAAAAAACTAGGTTATTATATTTTGAATATCCTACTGAAGTAAAAGAATTAACTGCAAAAGTAGACTATAAATCTATAGATATTCCCGTAGGAATAAGATATTATCAATTTGTAAGCGACAAGTCTAAATTTTTTGTTAATGCTTCTCTTCTCCTAAGTATTGCGAACAACTCAACAATTGTCTTTGAGCATGATAATAATTTATTTAATGGTAGTGATTTATTAAAAATTAAGTTTAGGGAAAATTTAGTCTTTGGACTAGGTTATAACTACAATAACAAATTGAGCTTAGAATTGAGATATGGATTAAAAGGTGATTTTATGAATAATTATATAAAATGGTGGTCTGAATATCAGCAATCCTCAGTAATTTTGGGATATACCTTATTTTAAAACGATTGATAATTTAAATTAAAAGATGCAGAAACATTTCCTTATCCTAGTAATTTCAATTCTTAGTTATTCTGTTTACGCGCAAAATACATATGAAAAAGGTTATTTTATAAACAATATTGGCATTAAAACGGATTGTTTAATTAAAAACTTAGATTGGGAAAGCAATCCAACAGAATTCAAATACAAATTATCAGAAAATGCTAAAATAAAACAGATAGGAATCGAATTAGTTAAAGAGTTTGGTATAACAGGAATTTCAAAATATACTAGATTTTATGGAAATATTGATAGGGCAAGTGATAAGACTGATGAATTAAGCGAAGAGAGAAATCCTATTTTTAAAAAAGAAAAACTATTTTTAAAGGTCTTGCTAGAAGGTGATGCGAGTTTATATCAATATAGTGATATGGGTTTAATTAGATATTTCTATAAAACAAAAAATTTAAACATTGAACAACTTGTTTATAAAAGATATTTAGGGAAAAACAACAAATCTAAAGCTGATTTTACAAATTATAAAGTACTAAAAAACACTCTTTACAGGCAACAACTGTGGAATCATTTAAAATGCCATAGTATTTCTATTAAAGAAATTAAAAGAATAAAGTATTATGAAAAAGAATTAATAAATTTCTTTATAAAATACAATGAATGTATCAATTCAAATTACACAAGTCTCTCAAAGAAAAAAAGTAATTTGTTTCATCTAAATATCAGACCGGGAATAAATAGTTATTCTATAGACTTAATAAACACTTATACAACCAAAAAAGTAGCAATCAAACCGAACCCTGCATTTAGGTTTGGTGTTGAAGCCGAAGTAATTATGCCTTTTAATAACAATAAATGGTCTTTTATTGTTGAACCAACTTACCAACATCTCAAATCTGAAGAAGAAGTAGTCTTTACCTATTCACATACCGATTACACTGAAACAAGAAATGTAATATTTGATTATAAATCTTTAGAAATACCATTTGGGATAAGATACTATCTATTTCTCAACAATAAATCGAAATTATTTATTAATACTTCCTACATAGTAGGTCTCAGTTTTAATTCAGAAATTGCACTTATACAAATAGCAGAGGATGCTTCTGCTAGTACGCATTATGAAATTGGATATAGAGATAACTTCACAGTAGGTTTTGGATATAAATATGATGATAAATTAAGTGCAGAAATAAGATATGGATTCGTAGGAGACGTTTTACCAAATTATGTTTATTGGTTTGGCGAATATCAAAGCACATCCTTACTTATTGGCTATACTTTATTTTAATTGGATTTATACTTTATAATACTTAATCAAGGAATATTCAGATACTTATGCATCTGTATTGACATTTTCCATTTTGGGTTGTTCATAATATAATCAGTCATCAATGGAATTATTTCATCTCGTACACTCCACTCTGGTTGCAGATATAATTCACATTCCTGTTCAACTAATTTTGCTTGTTCTTCTGCAAAGGTAAAATCTTGTTTAGTCCGTATAATAACTTTCAATTCATTTGCTTTAAAGTAACTGCTAGATACAGGTAACTTATTTTTTTTAGGAGACAGACAAACCCAGTCCCATTGACCGGTTATATTGTTTGATCCGGAAGTTTCTACATGCGTTTTTATTTGATTTTTGTGTAATTCACTTGTCAAATATTCTAAATTCCATTCTGAAGGTTCTCCTCCTGTGACAACAACTGTTTTTGCACTTTTTACAGCGTTTTTCACAATTGAATCTGTTTCTTTTGTTGGATGTATAGAAGCATCCCAACTCTCTTTTACATCGCACCAGTGACAACCTACATCACAACCTCCAATTCGTATAAAATAGGCTGCTTTTCCTGAGTGAAATCCTTCACCTTGTATTGTGTAAAACTCTTCCATAAGTGGAAGTAATAGTCCTTTATCTAGTTTTTGTTCTTCGGTCATTTTTTTGGTCGTTGATAATTTATTGCCAGTTAATGGTTTATTCTTGTTTCTTGTTTCTTGTTTCTTATTCCATTAAATCATCTAGAACTTCTAGTATGAGTTGACAACCTTTTTCGATTTCTGAAGTACTTATTGTTAAAGGAGGAGTGATTCTAACAGCCCTTGGCTCAAATAGTAACCAGAACAATATGAGTCCTTTATCGAGTGATTTTAAAATAATCCTCGAGGCTAGCTCAGAGCTTTCTAACATTAAAGCCAACATCAATCCTTTACCTCTGATTTCTTTGATTAATGGATGCACTAATAGCTTTTTAAACAACTTTTCCTTCGTTGCAACTTCTGCCATTAGATTACTTGTCAAAAGTCCTTGTAGTGTCGCAAATCCAGCCGATGCGATAACAGGATGTCCTCCAAAAGTAGTTATATGTCCGAGTTTCGGATTTTCTTTTAACAAGCTCATTTTTT
>JAUVOS010000225.1 GCA_030599055.1 Lutibacter sp. | reverse complement strand
TTGATTCCTATCTTTAATGTGGAGCCGGTATTGACAAATATACAATTTGTCTTTGTTGTTTTAGCGACAGTTTTAATAGCGATAGGTGGTTATATTATCAATGATATTTATGATGTGGAAACGGATAAGATTAACAAACCAAAAAAAGTGTGGCTTTCTGATAGTAATAGTATAAAGCGATCTTTTATTTTTTATCGAACTCTTAGCATTATTGGCGTTTTATTAGGAATATTTGTCTCTATTATTCAAGTGAAATTCACACATTCTTTATTGTTTATTTTACCGGTTATTCTCTTGCAATTGTATGCTTTTAAGCTTAAAAAAGTGTTGATAATAGGAAATGTTCTTGTTTCTATATTAGTTGCTTATAGCGTTTTAATTTTGATGTTTTTTGAAACAAATATTTTAATTTTACACAACGATAATTCACAGAATCTGGGATATGTAATTTGGGTATTAACGATATTTGCATTTGGAATAAATCTATTAAGAGAAATTGTAAAGGACGCAGAAGATAGTATTGGCGATAAAGTAATTGGGGCAGAATCAATTCCTATTAGATTTGGAAAAAGAATAACGCATTTGATTTTAAAAGGAATTGCAATAGTGTTAATGGCTGTAATTGTGATAATTTGCCTAGTCATTTATAGAGAACAGCCTTTGTTGGTGTTTTATTTGGTTTTTGCAGTAGTTTTGGCTTTATTATTGTTTGTATTCCAACTGAATAAAGTTAAGAAAATAGCCGATTATTCGAAACTAAGTGCACTTTTAAAGATAATAATGTTGGTTGGAATACTGGCTGTGTTTATGATAAAACCTATATAGCGTATTAAAATTGAATATATTAGAATGACAAATCAGTTAATTGAAAAGTTTAAGAATAAAAAATTAATTCTCGCTTCGGGTTCCCCACGACGACAGGAACTTTTGAAAGGGCTTGATATCCCATTTATTATTGAAACCAAAGAAGTAAATGAAGTTTATCCATCACAGCTAAAAGCAGGAGAAATAACCGAATATCTAGCAAAGTTAAAAGCAGATGCATTTCCTAAAATCGATTCTGATACAATAATTATTACAGCTGATACCATAGTTTGGATAAATGATAAAGCAGTTATGAAACCAAAGGATAGGGAAGAAGCTCTTGAAATGATAAAAAGTTTATCGAATAAATGCCACAGCGTGTTCACTTCGGTTTGTATAAAATCAAAAATTAAAATTAAGGTATTTACAGAACTTACTAAGGTGTATTTTGAAAATTTAACGGAAGATGAAATAGTGTATTATGTAGATAAATATAAGCCTTACGATAAAGCAGGTGCTTACGGTGCACAAGATTGGATCGGTTATATTGGTATTAAAAAATTAGAAGGCAGTTATTTTAATGTCATGGGATTACCAGTACATAAATTATACAAAGAGTTATTAAAGTTTTAATGTAATTTATCATGAAACGAGCATGTCAAAACCCGATAACTCCTAAAATCCGTAAGGATTTAATTAGTGCAATCATTATCAGGTATATATCACTATATTACATCACTTGTTTAAGTGTAAAAAATTCGTGTCAATTCGTGTAATTCGTGTCACTTATAAAAAGGCTCGCGGATTTAAAGAACTATCGAAACACAAATGACACCAGTAAAAAATAAAAATTTAGTCAGATGAACAAAACAATAGTATTATTCTTATTGTGTTTTAGTTGGGTAACTTCAGCACAATTTCTAAATGTGCAGAAAGAGATTGTAGATGTTAAAAGCTATAGTTTTTATATCCAAATTGCAGATACTACAGATGCTATTATTGTAAAAGCCAAGACTAGCATTCTACTTAAAAAGAAAGTTGACAGTATTTTTTTACAATTAAAAAATATTAATGAAAATGGAAAAGGAATGTATATCTCATCTATAAATAATAAGTTTAAAAAAAGTGTAAGATTTGACCATAGAAATGATAAAATCACAATTTACAACCCCGGAAACTGGGAAGCCAACGATCTGTTAGAATTTGAAATAAATTACACGGGTATCCCGCAAGACGGATTGTATATTAAAACGAGTATGTATGGCAAAAAAACATTTTTTGGTGATAATTGGCCTAACAGAGCCCACCATTGGTTATCTGTAATCGATCACCCATCAGACAAAGCTGTGGTAGCCTTTTATATAAAAGCGCCTAAACACTATGAAGTAATTGCTTCGGGCGCATTAGTTTATAAAGATACTTTGGCAGGTATTGAGAATTTATATCATTATAAAACAAAGAAGGAATTACCTACCAAAGTAATGGTATTTGGTGCAGCCGATTTTAAAATAAAAGAATTAGACACAATTAACGATATCATTGTGAGCTCGTGGATTTATAAGGAAGCGCCTGAAGCCGGGTTTGAGGACTATAAACCTGCTGTGGCTGTACTTAAATATTACGACAGTATAATTGGGACCTATCCGTATGAAAAGTTGGCAAACGTACAGTCGAAAACCCGTTTTGGCGGGATGGAAAATGCGGGTAATATTTTTTATTATGAAGAATCGGTCAATGGAAAACATCAGGTAGAAGCTCTTGTCGCTCATGAAGTGGCACATCAATGGTTTGGGAATTCTGTCAGTGAGGAAAATTGGCGTGATATATGGCTGAGTGAGGGATTTGCAACCTATTTGACCGATTTGTATTTGGAGTATAAATATGGGAAAGAAAAACTGCAAGAACGAATGAAAATGGAAAGGGATAAGGTTATACGATACAATAAGAACTTACAAGTGCAGCCTATAGTTTATGATGAAAAAGACAATCTTTTTAAATTGCTCAACAGAAATTCGTATGAAAAGGGAGCTTGGGTATTACATATGTTACGCCACAAAATAGGGGATAAAGATTTTTTTAAAGTTTTAAAAACATATTATACAAAATTCAAAAATAAAAATGCAACTACTGATGATTTTATCAAAATAGTGGAATCGATAACTAAAGAAAATCTAAGCACATTTTTTAACCAATGGTTATACAGAGCTACTATTCCAAAATTGAAAATAGATTGGATAATTGAAAAGGACGTTTTACAAGTTGATATACAACAAGGCAAGGAGCTTTTCATATTTGATTTACCAATTAAGGTAATTGATGGAGATACAGCCCATTTTTTTAATTTGTCTATAAAAAAAGAACAACAACATTTTGATTTTCCAATTAATCTTAATTCTAAATCGGCTAAAATTCAGATAGATCCTAATGTACAAGTCTTATTTCAAGAAGAATAAACTTGTTCGTATTCACCAGTAAGGTTTTTTAAAAATATATTTCACGTAAAGTCGCAAGGGCGCAAAGAAAAGCTCATACAGCTTGGCGGCTTCGCGTCTTAGCGGGAGAAAACAAGAGAGGAAAAAGCAATAGAAAAAGCAACGGTAAATTATTTCACGCAAAGTCGCAAGGGCGCAAAGAAAAGCGTATACAGCTTGTCGGCTTCGCGTCTTAGCGAGAGAAAACAAGAGAGGGAAAAGCAATAGAAAAAGCAACGGTAAATTATTTCACGCAAAGTCGCAAGGGCGCAAAGAAAACGCATACAGCTTGGCGTGTAAAAACAGAATTACATTTGTTCTTATTTCTTGGTGTCAAAAAAATAATAAACAGCAAATAAAAGTCTTAAATTAGAACTTTGTTGTGTTGTTAAAGCCACATTTTTAGCATCGAAAATAGTTCC
>JAUVOS010000078.1 GCA_030599055.1 Lutibacter sp. | reverse complement strand
TGGTTTGTTAATCTTATCCGTTTCCACATCATAAATATCATTGATAATATAACCACCTATCGCTATTAAAACTGTCGCTAAAACAACAAAGACAAATTGTATATTTGTCAATACCGGCTCCACATTAAAGATAGGAATCAAATAATACTTAATAATGAGTTGAATTAAAGCAATCAACAACAAGTTTTTCCAACGAATAATCTGTAATAATCGCATTAATATTTTTTAAAGTCTTTCTTTATACGCGCCAAATCAACTTTATTCTCTCGGTCTCTCAAACTATGTCTTTTATCGTGTTCCTTTTTTCCTTTTGCCAAGGCGATATCTAGCTTTGCCCAACCTTTCTCATTTAAAAAGAGTCGCAAGGGAACTATTGTCAAGCCTACATCCTTTACTTTTCGTTCTAATTTTTTGAGTTCACGTTTATTTAAGAGTAACTTACGTGAATTACGAGGGTCGTGGTTGAAATAACTGGCATTAATAAATTCTTTGATATACATATTAATCACAAAAAGTTCTCCTTGCTCATTAAATTCACAAAAGCTCTCTTTAATACTCGCTTGACCTTTTCTTATAGATTTTATTTCGGTACCCGTCAAAACCATTCCTGCCGTATACTTTTCAAGTATTTCATACTCGTAGCGTGCTTTTTTGTTTTGTATGTTTATGGTTGGCTGCTTCATCTGTTTAAAATTTACCGCTCAGACACAAAGGCATGTACTATTTCGATTATTCTTATTGCGCGTCGGGATTCATCTCACTCATCTCAAATTATATTAATTACAGAAAAGCAAAATTACATAAATTTATGTAGCTTTGCCCTATGCCGAAAAAACGAAAGAAAAATACAAAAAAGCCACTTCAAAAAACAAATGCTTTCTTTAAAAATAGACAAACTCAATTTGTTTTAAGTGTTTTGATTATGCTTATAGCATTGCTCTTACTCTTTGCTTTTATTTCATTTTTTAAAACATGGCAAACAGACCAAAGTATTCTTACTGAAATAGCGAAGCCCCAAACAAATGCTAAGAATTGGTTGGGAAAAATCGGCGCAACTATCAGTGACATTTTCCTTTTAAAAGGTTTTGGTATCGGAAGCTTTGTTTTACCTGTTTTGTTGTTTTTTACGGGTTTGTATATCTTATTACAGGTTAGTCTAAAAAAAATGCGCAAACCTTGGTTTTTTGGAATATTAGGAATGATTTGGATGGCGCTTTTTTTTGGGTTTATTAAATTGAGTAACCCGTTATTTGCCGGAACCGTTGGTTTTGAACTTGATAGATTCTTAGATTCTTATATTGGGAAACCCGGTATTCTTGCCCTGCTTTTTGTAAGTTTACTCAGCTATGTCGTTATCCGTTTTGGTCTTACTCCTGAGAGTATTTCAAAACTTTTTCCAAAAAGAAATAAAAATAAAAATCAAGAAGTAGAATCATCTATTATTGACGCTATAAAAGAAGAGCTCCCTTTAGAAATTTATTCACATAAAGAGGAGATTATCGCTGATCAAACTACTGCCACAAAAATACCTAAAGAAAAAATTATTAGTGAAGAAGAAATAGAAATTGACGTTAAAAAAGTAGTTGATGAAAAGCATGAAACTGAAAATTTATCAGATAGATTGCTTGCAGACTTTGGGGAGTTTGATCCTAAACTAGAGTTGAGTAATTACCGATTTCCAACCTTAGATATGCTTAAAGACTATCACGAAAGCATTGCGGTAAACTCAGAAGAGTTACAACAAAACAAAGATAAAATCGTCAACACTCTAAAAAATTATAAAATTGGCATTTCACATATCAAAGCAACAGTAGGTCCTACTGTAACCTTATATGAAATTATTCCACAAGCAGGTATTCGAATTTCAAAAATTAAAAACCTTGAAGATGACATTGCACTTTCACTTTCAGCTCTAGGAATTCGAATTATCGCGCCCATTCCCGGCAAAGGAACTATCGGTATTGAAGTCCCCAATAAAAACCCTACGATTGTCTCTATGCGTTCGGTAATCTCTTCTGCTAAATTCCAAAATTCAGAAATGGAATTACCAATAGCTTTTGGTAAAACTATTTCAAATGAAACCTTTGTGGTTGATTTAGCAAAAATGCCGCATTTACTAATGGCCGGAGCCACCGGACAAGGAAAATCTGTTGGATTAAATGCCGTGCTTGCTTCATTGCTTTACAAAAAACATCCAGCTGAAGTTAAGTTTGTTTTAGTTGACCCTAAAAAAGTAGAACTCACATTATACAATAAAATTGAACGCCATTATTTGGCAAAATTACCTGATACGGAAGAGTCTATTATTACCGACATAACCAAAGTAGTAGATACCCTTAATTCGTTGTGTATTGAAATGGACAGTCGTTATGACTTATTGAAAATAGCTTATGTACGTACTATAAAAGAGTACAATAAAAAATTTAAAGACCGGAAACTCAACCCTGAAAACGGACATCGCTTCTTACCATATATTGTTTTAGTTATTGATGAGTTTGCCGATTTAATCATGACAGCCGGCAAAGAAATTGAAACACCTATCGCCCGTTTAGCGCAATTAGCTCGTGCTATTGGTATTCATTTAATTGTTGCAACGCAACGACCATCCGTTAATGTAATTACCGGTATTATTAAAGCCAACTTCCCTGCTCGTATTGCATTTAGAGTCACTTCAAAAATAGACTCACGTACGATTCTTGATGGACCAGGAGCAGATCAACTTATTGGTAAAGGAGATATGTTGTATTCCGGTCGAAGTGAATTAATCAGACTTCAATGTGCTTTTGTGGACACACCCGAAATAGAAAAAATAACCAGCTTTATAGGCGCACAACGTGCCTATCCGGAAGCCTACCAACTGCCGGAATATAGTGGTGAAGAAGTAGGAAATAATTTTAATATTGACATCGATGATAGAGACAAACTTTTTAAGGATGCTGCTTATGTAATTGTTCGTGCTCAACAAGGTTCGGCATCATTATTGCAACGTAAATTAAAGTTAGGATACAATCGTGCCGGACGTATCATTGACCAACTAGAAGCCGCCGGAATAGTAGGTAATTTTGAAGGTAGCAAAGCACGGCAGGTTTTAATTCCAGATGAAATAAGTTTGAAACAATTTTTTGATAATGAACAAAACAACCTATAACGTGAAACGAGCACAACAAATCTTGACACATAAGCAGATGACTAATAGCGAACAGCATGTGTCACCTATAAAAAATAAAATTTAGACACATGAAAAAAATATCTTTTATTGCCATGTTTTTTGTAGCCTTGACCAGTTTTTCTCAAAACGCTACGCAAGCTGTTACTTTACTTAATGAAGTATCAGAAAAAGTAGCTTCTTATGATACTATTGATTTGACATTCAATTATATTTTAGACAATGACAAAGAAAGCATACACCAAGAGACTACTGGAAATGTTCGTTTACAAAATGAAAATTATCACCTAAATTTTATGGGTATCGAACGTATTTATGACACAAAAAAAGTATATACAATAGTACATGAAGACGAAGAGGTTGTTATATCAGATGCAACAAATGATGATGAGAGTGAGTTTACTCCTTCAAAAATTTTGACTTTTTATCAAAAAGGTTATCATTTTAAATGGGATAAATTAAAAACAATAGCTGGTAAAAAAATTCAATTTATCAAATTACTACCAAAAAACACCAATGCCGAAAACCAGTATATATTACTAGGTATCGATACGAAAAGTAAAAATATTTTTCAGGTTGTTTATTCTAATAAAAACAGCACCAATACTACTTTTAAAATACGTACTTTTAAAACAAATACTACTTTCTCAAATAACGAGTTTATATTTGATGAAGCAAAATACAAGGGTAAAGATTATATAATTACAAGATTATAAAATTCCTCATAGCACCATAACTTGTGCAGTTTAGAATAAAGATCCTATCTTTTAACTCAAAAATAACAGCTGTTTTTAGTCATATATATTTTTGAATATGGTATTTTTGTTGCGTTGAAAATAATTGATAGGTACATATTAAAAAGTTTTTTAAAGTCATTTACATCCACTTTTTTGATTGCTCTTTTTATATTGATCATGCAAGCTTTGTGGTTGATTTTTGATGATTTGGCGGGAAAAGGAATTACAGTCTCAATACTATTTAAGTATTTATTTTATGTAACAATAATGACTGTTTCTACAGCTGTTCCTATAGCTGTCTTATTATCTTCAATTATGACTATGGGAGAATTGGCTGAGAATTATGAATTTGCAGCTATAAAATCTGCTGGACTTTCATTGCAACGGCTATTACTTCCCCTTTTTTTAATAGTCGTAGTTTTTAGCTTTATCAACTTGTATTTTTTAAACTATGCTTTTCCCTGGGCTGTTCTAAAAGAAAAGAACTTATTAATTAATATTAAGAAACAAAAACCATCACTAGCCTTTGTTGAGGGTACTTTTAATGTTGATATACCGGGTTATGTTATAAAATTTGATAAAAAATATGGAGAAGAGAATAACCTTTTAAAAAATGTCTTAATCTATCAAACAAAAGATCATAGAAGCATCAATTCTATTACAGCCAAAAAAGGGACAATTTATACAGAAGAAGGCAGTAAATACATGAGTTTACTACTCGAAGATGGATTTTTTTATCAAGAACATTGGCATCGAGGAAGCAAAAAAAGTGAAGTGCAACGTATGCCTTTTTCGAAAACTCATTTTGATCAATATACATTTAATATTGATATATCCTCATTTGAATCAGGTGATTTAGGAGAAGAAAGAATAAAAAACAGGTATAATATGCTGAGTTTTAAGCAAATTACTATTTACTCTGATTCACTTAAAATAAACTATGATGAATACATCAATAACAAAGCAAAAACCCTTGAAAATAGGGCTCATGCTAAAAAACTACTCCCCAAACATGATAGTCTGCCTACACTCAGTATTACTATTCCAATTTTATCAAATTTCCATACAAAGGAACAAATAGTACTTTTAAAAGCCGCTAAAAACACATTGGGCAGATCTTTGAAAAATTTTTCAGATTCTGAAAAGGGATATAAATGGAAACGCAAAAGGCTTAATCTTTTAGACACCGAATTTCACAGACGTATTGCCCTTTCATTTAGTGCACTACTACTTTTTATTATCGGTGCCCCTTTAGGTTCATTAATACGTAAAGGAGGTTTTGGATTACCGTTGGTTATAGCCATTTTAATCTATTTAGGATATCACTTCTCATCTACATTAGCTGGAAATATGGCCGAAACAAGTGCTATTGATTACCGATTAGGTGGATGGTCGTCAACGCTATTTTTTCTCCCTTTTGGAATTTATCTCATGTATAGAGCAACTAAGGACAAAGGTGTTTTTAATGTAGATAATCTGCTCAATAAAATAAAAAATATCTTTACTATCTTTACGAAATCCAAATAAATGGATTTGTTATGAAGATTATACTAGGTTACCTGTTACTTGTAAATTTATTTTTTTCCTGCAACAATAAGACTACTGAAAATAGCAAACAGCTTTCTATAAAAAGTTTTACTATTGACGGTGAAATTAAAGATAATGATAATCAAATTATTTACTTATATACATTAGAAAAAAATGAACCTGAATTTAAAGATTCAACTCGCATTAAAAATAATCGGTTTTACTTCATTGGTGTAGTAAAACATCCTATTAAAGCATACCTAGACACAAAAGATCATGCTATTGGAACTTCTTTTATCTTAGCCAATGAAACAATTAATATTGAACTAAATGACCTTGGAAACGCATTAATAAATTCCCCTATCAATAATGATTTTGAAGTTCTGAGAAAGCAATCCGTAAGCATCTATCAACAAATTGATTATTTATTTCCTCAACTACAAAAAGCCCGTATGGAAAACGATTATAAAACACTCACTGAGATCCGTGAGAAAATTAAGCTTATAGAACTTGAAAGCAATCAATATTTTATCGACTATATTCGTGAAAACTCAGAAAAGCATCTTTCCGCTTTATTGCTAAATGATTTGTGGAATACCCAAGATAAAGATAGCATACAACTACAAATTTTAGCAAAAAACTTAAGTCCAGAAATACAACAAACACTAAATTTTCCCATTCAGTAAAAAAGAGTAGCTTTGCCGCGTTGAATTAACGCGGTACGCGGTACGCGGTACGCAGTATGCAGTACGCAGCTTGCATCTTCAAATATTAAAGACACAGCCCAAAGCCCAAAGCCTAAAGCCTAAAGCCTAAAATAAAATACAAATCACTCTATGCAATCAATCAGAAATATAGCCATTATTGCCCATGTCGATCATGGAAAAACCACTTTAGTTGATAAAATTATTGATCAAGCTAAAATATTAGACGAACGTAAAGTACGTACTGAATTACTACTTGACAGTAACGATTTAGAAAGAGAACGTGGTATTACTATACTCTCTAAAAACGTATCCATCAATTACAAAGGTGTGAAAATTAATGTAATTGACACGCCCGGACATGCTGATTTTGGCGGTGAAGTAGAACGTGTTCTAAAAATGGCTGATGGTGTATTACTTTTAGTAGATGCTTTTGAAGGTCCCATGCCTCAAACACGCTTTGTGTTAGGAAAAGCATTGCAATTAGGTTTGACACCTATTGTTGTAATCAACAAAGTTGATAAAGAAAATTGCACACCCGATATTGTTCACGAAAAAGTTTTTGACTTGATGTTTGCTTTAGATGCTACAGAAGAACAACTAGACTTCGCAACTATTTATGGCTCTGCGAAAAATGGATGGATGAATTATGATTGGAAAGATGAAAATGACAACATCATTCCACTGCTCGATACTATCATCGCTAAAATTCCTGAAGCTCCCTATAAAGAAGGAACACCACAAATGCAAATTACTTCGCTTGACTTTTCATCCTATACAGGACGAATCGCTATTGGGCGTGTTTTTAGAGGTGACCTTTTTGAGACAAAAGAATACATGCTTTGCAAAAAAGACGGTTCTACCAAAAAAGTAAAAATTAAAGAATTGCACACATTTGAAGGCTTAGGAAAAGATAGAACAACAAAAGTTCGTAGCGGTGATATCTGTGCTTTAACCGGCATAGAAGGATTTGAAATCGGTGATACTATTGCCGATCTTGAAAACCCTGAACCACTACCGCGAATTAGTATTGATGAACCTACAATGAGTATGTTGTTCACTATAAATAATTCACCTTTTTTTGGAAAAGAAGGAAAATATGTAACGTCTAGACATATTCGTAACCGTTTGATGAACGAAGTAGAAAAAAATCTAGCTTTACGTGTAGAAGACACCGACTCAGAAGAAAAGTTTAATGTGTATGGAAGAGGTATTTTACATCTGTCTGTTCTTATAGAAACCATGCGTCGTGAAGGATATGAATTACAAGTAGGACGTCCTAAAGTTATTATCAAAGAAGTTGACGGAAAAAAAATGGAGCCTTTTGAAACTTTGGTAATCAATGTGCCGGAAGAATTTGCAAGTAAAGCAATTAACCTCGTTACACAACGTAAAGGTGATTTATTAGCTATGGAACCCAAAGGTGATATGCAACATCTTGAATTTGACATACCTGCTCGTGGTCTTATCGGTTTAAGAAATAGAGTTTTAACAGCCACGCAAGGCACAGCAATCATCAACCACCGTTTACGTGGATATGATGTTTTTAAAGGTGAAATGAATGTCATAGTTAACGGAGCTATAATATCTTCCGAAACAGGTAAAGCTACTGCCTATGCTATCGATCGATTACAAGATCGTGGCAAGTTTTTTATCGATCCCAATGAAAACATTTATAAAGGGCAAGTCGTTGGTGAAACCAACAAACAAGAAAATATGGGTGTGAACCTTATCAAGGGTAAAAAGCTAACGAATGTAAGAAAATCAGGTACCGATGATGCCGCCAAAATATTTCCAAAAATTGATTTTTCACTTGAAGAATGTATGGAATATATTCGCGATGATGAATACTTAGAAGTTACTCCTTTGAGTTTGCGTATGCGAAAAATTAGCTATAGATAGTTAGCTTTGAGCGTATAATTCTCACATAAAAACTACAAAGTGATGAAAGTGATATAGATACAAGACAAGTATTCTCTTTTTTTAAAAACTATATCAAAAGTAAAGACAAATATGTTTTAGGTGACATTAACTGTTCTTGCGTTGGGTTTACAAGTCATTTGGATGAAGGTATCCAAGAAGTGGTCGCCGATGAAATAATTCGTTTGGTTACCGAAAAATGGGGATAACTCAAATAGATAAAAAGTAATAACCTCAGTTAATTGAAAAGAGGCTTGTATTAAGCCTCTTTTTTTTTTAAAATGTCTTTATTCTTTAACTTTATCTCCACTTAACATGGCAATTACCGCACCTGTAATTGCACCCATAAGAGCACCCGCAACTACATCTATTATCATATTTTGGTAGTTTATCTCTGCTGCATTCGCATACATAAAAAAGTTTACATACAAAGCAATCAGAAAAGCTAAAAAAGCGCCTGCTTTTGCACCTGAAGCCCAGTTACTAATCCCAGCCCATTTATTAAACACATAAGCTAATAATGCAGAAAAACTCAGGCTTCCAAGAAAATAAAAAAGAAAACATACATTTTCAGATGCTGGATACATATTGGTTAAAATGACACCATATACAAGCCATCCCAATAAAAAATAAACAATCCCTCCTACGAAGGTACTCAATAAAAATTTTGAAGTATTCATAATAAAAGTATTTAGTTAATAAGATGCTAATATAATAATTATATCAAAATTTGAAGAATAGACTATCCTAATATCAAAAAAAATATTAAATTTGTTTACTCTTAAAAGAGAATAATTCTTATTTAAGTATAATTAACATGGAAATAAATATTGATATTATAAAAAACAAGCTGGTTGAGAGCAGACTTAAAGTTACTCCACAGAGAATGGCAATTCTCGAAGCAATTTATTCCCTTGATAATCATCCAATAGCCGATGATATAATTGATTATATAAAAATAAAACATCCAAATATTGCTACGGGAACAGTCTATAAAGTTTTAGGAGTATTGATTGAAAATAAAATAATTAATAAAGTAAATACTGAAAGAGGTGTCTCACGATACGACGGAATAATGGATAGCCACCATCATTTGTATTGCTCGAAATCTGATTTGATAAAAGATTATTTTGATGAAGAACTCGATAAAATACTTAAAAACTATTTTGAGAAAAAAAAGATACCTGATTTTAATATTGAAAGCATTGCTATTCAATTAAAAGGGAGATTTAATGAATAACACAATTACAAATGATTAAAACAAATTATTTATAAATATTAAAAATTAATAAAAATGGAACAAAATCAAGAACAACAAGTAGTAAGCATGCCAAGAATTGGTGATGCAGCGCCTGTATTTAAGGCCGTAACAACACAAGGAGACATGAATTTTCCTGCCGATTACAAAGGTGATTGGGTTATTTTATTTAGTCATCCCGCTGACTTTACGCCGGTATGCACCTCTGAATTTATGACCTTTGCAAGTATGGAAAATAAATTTGCTAAAGCAAATTGCAAATTAGTAGGACTTTCCATCGATGGTCTATATAGTCATATTGCGTGGCTACGCACCATTAAAGAAAAAATTGAATACAAAGGGATGAAAAATATTGAGGTGAATTTTCCTTTAATTGAAGACATTACAATGGATGTTGCCAAAAAATATGGGATGATTCAACCCAATGAGGATTCAACAAAAGCTGTTAGAGCCGTATTTTTTATCGATCCAAAAGGGATTATTCGTGCAATTATCTACTACCCGTTAAGTTTGGGAAGAAATTTTGATGAGTTATATAGAGTTATAATTGCGTTACAGGCAGCTGATGAATTTGGAGTTGCTACTCCTGCAGATTGGTATCCGGGTGACGACGTAATTATTGGGCCAGCAGGTTCTTGTGGCGGTGCAAAAGAGAGAATGGAAGACAGTGAAATTGATTGCAAAGACTGGTTCTTCTGTACTAAAAAGCTAGATAAAGATACCGTATTAAACAAAATTCTAAAAAAATAGGTGGAATACTAGTAGTTTTGAGAGCTATAATTCTTATTAGAACTTTTATAACTTAAAGAATTTCCTGAGGCAGAGCCTCGGGGAATTCTTTTCAATTAAAACCTTGTAAGATTAAAAAAATGTTTCGCAAGCCTTATTTACATAAAATAGCTAAGCCAATAGCATTAAAACGCTAATAACTTCTGATATATAAGGGGTTTTGCTTTTTATAAAAAATTGAGTTGTATAAATAGTTTACTTGACTTTCTCACTCTTTTTATCGTACTTTGCTTACAGACGATATAGCTTATTAAAACGAAGCTATATCTTAATGTTAGGTACAATTAAAACTCAAAACCAGAAATTGAATATTCTAAAGAAAATAT
>JAUVOS010000077.1 GCA_030599055.1 Lutibacter sp. | reverse complement strand
TTTCCTTACTCAAGTTTGCGCTGTCAATTGTATCTTATAAGTACTTTCCTAAACCACAACTTAAAAATGATTCGCCCAGTACTTAAACAATGTCTTTCAATGAACTTCTAATATTCTCTCTCAAAGCGGGTGCAAATGTAAAAACTCTTTTCATTCTAACAAGCAAAATTTATCTTTTTTTTATATTATTTTTCATCTACTACTTATATGCCTGAAATACTGTCTTTTATAATTCATTATTCCTGTTATAATTCATTATTAATATACGTGAGTAAGCTAATTTCTCAAACTATATTTGATATTGTGTAACTTTGCACATGTTACTAAAATAAGACTAACAACATTCAATAAAAGAATATAAATAATTATAGTAGGGTTTTGCTTGTGTGATTTGTTATATTCTTATGTTAAAATATTTATTTTAATCTATTTTATTTACTATCAAGTAATTTATACTTATGAAAACTATTCAATTAATATTTATAGGGCTATTTTTTGGTATTCTCCCAATCCAATCACAAGAATATCTTAGAATGATTGACACATCGACTTATAGCGTTGAAGAAATTAGAGAAAACGCTGAATTATATTTCGCAGATAAAGAGAAAGGGAGAGGCTCTGGATACAAACAATATAAACGATGGGAATATATGGCGCAACGATTAATGAATGAGAAGGGTTATGCTCCTTCAATAACTCAAAGAATCGAAGAACTTGAAAAACACAATTCTTATCTGAATGAAAATGGTGTAAATAAAGTGTCACTCAATGATTATTGGTCTGAATTAGGCCCATTAGATTGGAATGCAACATCTGGTTGGAATCCCGGAGTGGGTCGTATTACAAGTATAGCCATTGATACTTCTAATAGTAATCATATAATTATTGGAGCTAACACAGGTGGCGTCTGGAAAACTATTGATGGAGGAGCAAACTGGACAACCTTAAGTGATTATTTCTCAAATTTATATGTATATTCAGTAGCAATTGACCCTTTAAATTCTAATACTTATTATTTTGGATCTTACAATGGATTAATCTACAAATCTATGGATGCCGGAGCTACATGGAATGCTTTGGGAAATACTGGAGGAAATTCAAAAGTAAATAAAATATTACTTCATCCTAGTAATTCTACTATACTATTTGCTTCAATTGAGAATAACGGAATCTATAAATCGATTGATAGTGGGGCAACATGGACTCGTGTAATTTCAGGATATGGTTATGATATTGAATTTGTGCCAAATAACGCAAACGTCGTTTATGCCTCTGGCCATGGCTTCCATAAATCAACAGATGGAGGTTCAACATTTTCTACTATCTCCGGGTTTAATAATGGTGCTAAAATGATAGGAGTATCTCCAAATAACCCAAGAATTGTTTATGTTGTTGATGCAGATAACAATGAATTTGGGGGTTTCTACAAATCAACTGATAGCGGAGTAAGTTTTACAGAAATGGGTCATACTAGTAGGAATTTTTTTGGCTATGATACAAGTGGTTATAATTCTGGAGGCCAAGCTCCAAGAGATATGGATATCGCTGTTAACCCGAATAATGTGAATGAAATTCATATTGCAGGAATTCTCACCTGGCGCTCTATTGATGGTGGAAATAATTTTACAATAACATCAGATTGGACTCCTTCTAATGCATCATCAGCAAATATTGGGTATTGCCATGCCGATGTAGATATTATGGAGTTTGACGGTGATACTTTGTTTATAGGGTCAGATGGGGGGATTTTTAAAGCCATCAATACAAATACTATAGATTCTAATTATTACACAGATATCACAGCGGGAATCGGAATCCGACAATTTTATAAAATTGGTATTTCTCAATCATCAAGTGTTATTGTTTCCGGCGGATCTCAAGATAATGGAACTTCTTTTTACAAACAAGCCACTGGCTGGAAAGATTGGTTAGGAGCAGATGGTATGGAGACTTTTATCGACAAAGACAATAATAACACCATGTATGGCACTTCGCAATTCGGTCAACTTTATCGTTCAGATAATGGTGGTAATTCATACGTTGGCTTAAATGAACCCGGGTCTGGTAGTGGAGAATGGGTAACCCCTTTTGAACAAGATCCTACTACTACTAACGTCATCTATTTAGGATATAGTAATGTATATAAATCTACCAACAAAGGCAGTACTTGGAGTTCTATATCTCAAAATTTTGGAGCAAATCTTGATCATTTAAAAATTGATCCATCTAATAATATGGTAATGTATGCGGCGGAATATTTTAAATTGTATAAAACTACAGATGGAGGAGCTACTAACTGGACGCAAATCACAACTCCTGGAGGTAGTATTAATTCAATTGCTATTCATCCAACGAATCCTAATAAAGTAGCTGTAGCAACAACTAGCACGAACAAAGTACTTGTATCTAGTGATGGAGGGATTACTTGGGTGAATTACAAGAAAAATCTTCCTGCTTTTAGTGCATTAGCATTGGTGTGGGATGATAATGGTGAAGATGGCCTGTATCTTGGAATGGACTATGGAATATTCTATATCGATAATACATTTACGGATTGGCAACCCTATAATAACAATTTACCAAATGTGATTATTAATGAACTAGAAATTAACAATGTAGATAATAAAATCTATGCTGCTTCCTATGGAAGAGGGCTTTGGGCTTCACCACTTGTAATTACTGCAATAGGAATTGAATCTTTTTTATCTGTAGATAATGTTTTTATTTATCCCAATCCTGCCACAGAAACAATTCATCTAATGTTTAAGGATATGGTAGAAGCAGATTTACGTATTTTTGACACATCAGGCAAGTTAATCATTTACTTGCCCAATGTATTACTTAAAGACGAATACACTATTGATATTTCAAAACTGAACACCGGTTTATTCTTTTTGAGAATTAATTCTGATAAAGGAGTCTTAACAAAAAAAATATTTAAAAAGTAAGTATTCGGATTCCCTGAACAGATGGAAAACAAAAAACCACTCAACTAAAAATTGAGTGGTTTTTTTCACCTTTTTAAGAAACTTTTTTTAGCTAAACATATCTCTAATTCTATCAAAGAAAGAGCTATCATTACGTGAAGGATTTGGTGTGAAGTTCTCATCCCCCATCATATTTTCAAAAAATTTCTTTTGCTCTTTTGATAGATGTTTTGGTGTCCAAACATTTACATGTATTAACATATCGCCAGTTCCATATCTGTCAAGACTGGGGATTCCTTTACCTCTTAATCTGTATATTTTGCCAGATTGTGTTCCGTTTTCAATTTTAATTTTAACCTTGCCTGTTACTGTCTCAATTTCTTTATTTGTCCCTAGTGCAGCTTCCGGATAACTTATGTATAATTGATAATGTACGTTATTTCCTTCACGCTTTAAAGTTTCGTGTTCAATTTCTTGGATAACCACTAACAAATCTCCTGGAATAGAATTTGCACCTGGAGCTTCATTCCCTTTTCCACTAACTTTAAGTTGCACCCCATCCATTACACCCGCAGGAATCGTAATCTCTACTTGTTCTTCATTCACATTCATCCCTTGACTATCAGCTCCTTTTGGTCTCTTATCAATTATCTGACCTGATCCACCGCACGTAGTACAAGTTGTGGCTGTTTGCATTCTACCGAGGATTGTGTTCTTAATTTGAGTTATCTGTCCGCTTCCGTTACAAGTAGTACAGGATTTATAGGTTACACCTGGTGCTTGAACTTTTCTACGCACTTTAACTTTTTTGGTAACTCCTTTAGTAATCTCTTTAAGGTCAAGTTTTAATCGTATTCGTAGGTTACTTCCTTTAACCCGAACTTGATGTCTTCCACCACCAAATCCTGAAAAACCTCCTCCAAAATGTCCACCAAAAATATCGCCAAAATGACTGAATATATCCTCCATATTCATACCGCCTCCTTGACTAAATCCTCCACCATTTTCAAAAGCTGCATGACCGTATTGGTCATAACGAGCTTTTTTATTTTCGTCACTTAATATTTCGTAAGCTTCTGCTGCTTCTTTAAATTTTTCTTCCGCAACTTTATCACCTGGATTTTTATCAGGATGATGTTGTAAAGCTTTTTTACGGTATGCTTTTTTAATTTCTGCTTTTGTAGCAGACTTATTTATCCCTAATATTTCGTAATAATCTGTCTTCATTATACTCTATTTACCTACAACAACTTTTGGAAAACGTATGATTAGATCTCCTAACATATAACCTTGCTCTGTTACATCAATGATTTTGTTTACTAATTTTTTCTTTGGTGCCGGAATTTGAGTAATTGCTTGGTGAATTTCCGGATCGAATTTATCACCTTGTTTGACTTTCATTTGGCTTAAGCCTTTTTGTTCAAGGGTTTTCTTAAACTTATCATTAATCAACAACACCCCTTTTAGCAAATCAGTATCCCTAACCTTTTTCATTTCATTTAAACCTCGGTCAAAATCATCAAGAATAGGCAGTAAAACTGTCATAAGTTCACGATTGGCAGTCTTAAAAAGATCTAATCTTTCTTTTGCCGTTCTTTTTTTGTAATTTTCAAATTCTGCAAAAAGTCGTAGAAATCTATCTTTTTCTTGTGCTAAAAGTTCTTCACTAGTAGGCTCTTTTTTTATATCCTCCTCTTTTTCAAGATTATCTGTTGAATTTACTTGATCTTTATCAAGTTCCTCTACATTGTTTTTTGTGTTTTTTGATTCTTTATTTTCACTCATATTCAGTTCTATTTTCGTATATTAAATTCTATTAAGCAAAAGTATTGCCAATAAAATACATGTGTCAAAATGGCATTAATTTCATTAAACTTCTGCTTTAAATTTTTTAAAAAAAACAATTATTTTACAATTACTTTCTTTACAAAATTTCCCCTTTCATTTTGGACTCGCAGAAAATAAATGCCACTCTTAATATTACTAATATTGAAATCAAGGCTTTGTTTTCCTGTATTTAAAGTTCCTTCAAACAAAACACTTATCAGTTTCCCCTGCATATCAGTCAAGAGAATAGTATTGGTAGTCATTTGCTGAAAATCCATTTCTAAATTAAAGCTATTTGAAATGGGATTTGGATAGACTTTAAAATCAATATTCTGAGTTTCATAATCAGAAACTCCTAAGGAAATATTATCTAAGTCAAAACTAAATAGTGATCTTCCAAATGTACCGGCATATAATGTGTTTGTCGGTTGATGGATTTTGATATCAGCAACAATTCCAACGGGTAAATTTCCACCAACAATATTCCAATTTACACCTTGATTTATGCTAAACCAGACGCCTGTATCTGTGGCGATATACAAATAGTCATCACTTGTTGATATCACGACGTCATTTATTGGAATACTGGGTAAATTTCCTGAAATATCTGTCCAATTTTGTCCACCATCAACTGTGTTATAAATATGAGGTGTATAATCTAAAGTATTGAAACCCGAGAAAGTTACGTAGGCAATTAAATCATCATTTGGGTGAATTGCGACTTGGGTTACAAATCTATTGGGTAAATCATCGTCTATTGATTGCCAAGTTGTACCTCCATCAAAAGTGACGAAAACATTTCCATCATCACTTCCTGTGTAAATAACATCCAAATTATTATAGGAAGGTGCAATGCATGTCAAGGTACCATAAGCTGTTGAGCCACTTGGATGTGGTCCATCGGTTAAATCATCACTAATTGCATTCCAATAAACAGCTTTATTGATTGATTTATACAATTTGTTACTTCCATAAAAAAGGACGTCGGTATTATAAGGTGAAATTTCAACTGGTGTGTTCCAGTTGGTTCTATCGTTATACCCTATACCATCAGTTGCCCAATTCATATTATTTCCACCATCTGTAGAGCGATATAAATTTCCCCATTGATATTCTGCATATACATTATTACTATCGTTTTTATCTACATTTACTTGAAAACCATCACCTCCTAAAATTGCATGCCAGTCATTATTACTACCTGTAGTTGTTCTTAAGGTGTTATTATCTTGAGCACCACCAAACATCCTATCAGGATTAGAATCATCTACTTCTATATTATAAAACTGAGTAATGGGCAAATTGTTAAAATGAGTCCACGAGTTTCCTCCGTTTTCCGATAGATAGGCACCACCATCATTTCCTGTCAAAATAAAATCATTATTATTCCTTGAATATTCCATACTATGATGGTCAACATGCATGCTGTAATCTTGTGCCCAATTATTTCCTCCATTTGTTGTTTTATACAGTTTTTGTCCTAAAACATATACCTCATTTGGATCTGTTGGATTTACTCTAAGGTTCCCAAAATACCAACCAAAACTAGCGTTCACATCACTTATTGCGCTATATGCTACTTGTGACCAAGAATCACCATTATCGGTTGATTTATAGAGACCATCAAAGGTATTTGTAATTGAGTCTGTCGTGTAAGAAGCGTATATTGTTGAAGGACTTGATTCGGAAATTGCCAAACCTATTCTACCTGTTTCCGAATTACTAACTGGAAGTCCATTTGTTAAGTTAACCCAAGTATCACCTCCGTCTATAGAACGATGTACACCAGAAGTTACGCCAGCATAATCTCTTGCCCAAGGACGACGAATCCTTTCCCAAGTTGCAGCAAATAATACATTTGTATCTATTGGATTTAAAACAACATCAATTACTGCTGTAGAATCACTTATATACAATACTTTTTCCCAAGAATTTCCAGCATTTAATGTTCTGTACAAACCTCTTTCCTCATTTTTTCCATAAAGGGTTCCTGTTGTTGCCACAAAGACTCGGTCTTTATCATTGGGGTCAACTACTATCCTACCTGTGTGTTGTGTTAATTCTAAACCTATATGGCTCCATGTTGCTCCTGCATCATCAGAACGATACACACCATCTCCAAAAAAGGCTCCGGAAGTTGCAGACCCGTTTGCCTCACCAGTACCAACATAAATACGTTGTGCATCAGAAGGAGCAATTGCAATATTTCCTATGGAAGGTCTGCCGATATTATCAAAAATGGGTGTCCAATTAACACCTTTATCTGTTGTCTTAAAGACTCCTCCAACTGCTGTAGAAATATAAAGATGGTTATCATTGTCAGGAGAAATGGCAACATCTGTAACTCTACCACCAATATTAATAGGTCCTTTTAACTCCCAATTTCCAGAATTTGTACTTTTATTTTCCCGCGCTACTTGTGTTTGTTTAATGGCCTTGGCAATCGCTTTTTGGTTGATATAATTATTGGGATAGGCACGTTGGTTGTACATCCATTCTCCGGGATAGTTTTGTTTGATTTCTTTTGGAATTTCATTTTTACAAGAATATAATAACAAAACTGTTAAAGCTAAAAAAATGGTTAATTTCTTCATTATATTATTTATTGTTAATTTAACATAGGGGCTGATATTGCGATGTTTGAAAGAATTCTTTTTTTACCGCAAGGCGCGCAAAGTTTTCGCAAAGGTCACAATGAAACTTTTATAAACTGGATTTTTTTAAAATCAAATTATTATTGATTATTTCTTAGGATGTACCAATTTCATTTCATCAATTAGATGTGTTGCTCCCGCGTACTTATCAATAATAAAAAGAATATACCTTGCATCTACCATAATATTTCTACAAATTTCAGCATCGTAGTTATAATCACTCATTGTCCCTTCCCAAACGCGGTCGAAGTTTAGACCGATTAGATTTCCATCAGCATCAAGAACAGGACTTCCTGAATTTCCACCTGTGGTATGATTGGTCCCTATAAAATTAACGGGCATTTTTCCATTGTCGTGATACGAACCGAAGTTTTTTGTGTTATACAAATCTTGTAATTTTTGACTTACATCAAACTCATAATCACCGGGTTTGTATTTTTCCATAATTCCTTTAAGATACGAAACCGGTAAATATTCCATTCCATCTTTTGGAGCATATCCTTTTACTTGTCCGTAGGTAATACGTAACGTACTATTGGCATCTGGAAAAAATCTTTTGTTTGGAAAGACTTCTTGCATTGCTTTGATATACTCTTTTTGTACTGCATCTAGTTGGTCTTTAACAGCGTAATAATTTGGATTTAATTCTTTAAAGAATTTTTCAGAATAAGAAGCCCCTAATTTATAGGCTTTATCACTTTTTAAATTATCAATAACTATTTTCGCATTTCCTGAAAGCATTTCTACTAAACCATTATAGGAAGTAAGATTTGATTCTGAATACACTTCTTTTGCTGTTTGTTGCCATTGCTTAACTCTACCTTCCTCTGATAATCTTGTTGTTGGGTATCTAGCATCATACATATATAGTAGTTTTGCGAAGATTTCTTGATCAATATTTGGGTTGTAATTCTTATAAAAGCCTTTTAATCCTTTTAGTAATTGATCTTTTTGTTTTGTGAAAGCTTCCTCCCCTTTTTTACTATACGTTTGCTCTAACTGATATAATTTAAAAGTTAGGTTAAGTAACTCTACATTACGATATACTACCTCTATCCAATAGTCTCTTGCTTGAGCTGCTTCACCATATTCTACGTAAAGTTTATCGAAATCTGATATTAAATTTTGATACTGTGTCAGTCCTTTTTCCTCAACAAGTTTTTGAAATTGACTTTCTAAAGTCCGTTTTTGTTCAATTGCTTTAGATTGGATTAAACCTTGACTTTCTCCAATCCATTTTTTCCAATAGTTAGCGATACCTGCAAATTTTGAGGCATATTGAATTTTTGTCTGTTCGTCTTGACGCATATATTTGTCCATAATCGCCAAAGAAGCTTCACGTAAAGCTATTTTCTCAGGATTTAATTTATTGACAATTTGGTCAATAGCAACTGCCGGTAAATATTCGTCTGTTCTTCCTGGAAAACCAAAAATAAGTGTAAAATCACCTGTTTCTACTCCATCTAAAGAAATGGGTAGAAAGTGTTTTGGTTTAAAAGGGACATTATTTTCGTTGTACTCTGCCGGATTGTTATTCTTATCTGCATATATTCTAAATAATGAAAAATCTCCGGAATGACGTGGCCACATCCAGTTGTCGGTATCAGCACCAAACTTTCCAATAGAAGATGGAGGTGCGCCTACCCAACGAATGTCTTTATAGTCTTCACTTACAATTAAATAAAACTGATTCCCTTTATTAAAAGCCTTTACATGTGCTTCTTGCCAAGATTCTAATTGTAGTGTTTTTTTAATTGTTTCTCTATTTTGTTGCATCTTTTTTTCCAAAGCTTCACCTTGCAAAGCTTCTGTTCCCAAGAACATCTGTTCGGTCACCTTTTCCATTCGCGTCACAAAAGTCACCACCATACCCGGATTGGGTAATTCAGACTTTTTATCTTTTGCCCAAAAACCTTTTGACAAATAATCATTTTCGACGCTAGAATGCGATTGAATGGCTCCATAACCACAATGATGATTGGTAAGAATTAAACCTTGATCTGAAATAATTTCTGCCGTACATCCACCATTAAACTGAACGATGGCGTCTTTTAGACTTGGTTTTGTTGTACTATAAATATCAGAAGCTGACATATTACTACCCAAAATACGCATTTCTGTTTCGTTCATTCCTTCTAATTCCGAAGGCACCCACATACCTCCTTGCATTTTTGAAATATCAATTTTGCTTTGTTGGGGTTGTGGAATTGTTGATTGTTGCGTTTTGAAAGATGCTAGTGTTAAAATACTGATGATTAGTAGTAAATGTAGGTGTTTCATGTTTTTTGATTCTCGCAAAGGCGCCAAGACGCTAAGCTGATTGTTTTAATTATTTTAAGTTTTAACTCTGGCAAAGTTTGAAACTCTGTCAGGGTAAGGACTTGTTTTACCTCTGATGCGACGAAATTACTAAAAGAATTTGAATATAAGGATGCGAAGTTATAAACTTCGCACAACGTTTACAAAGAAAATATGCTTTATCAGATTCCGAACTAAACCACTATGGACTAAAAGTCCATAGGTTTCTAAATCTGACTAAAGTCAGGACTCGTGACTAACAACATGTAATCACTCTATTATAAACGTATCACTATCATTTCCTGATTTACGATGATGTTCCAGATAATCATTTACCATCTTATCTGTAATATTACCTGTACTCCAACATCCAAATCCTATTGCCCAAAAATGTTGTCCCCAGTACCTCTTACGTAAAGTAGGGAATTCCTCCTGAAGTTTCCGTGAACTCCTTCCTTTCAATTTCTTGACAATTGTACTAATATCTAATGATGGTCTATACTCCAGATGCATATGAACGTGATCTTTTGATACAACACCTTTTAATATCACAATATCCATAGCATCACATACTTGTATCAACAATGCTCTACAACGTATCTGAATATCACCTTCTAATACTGAATAACGATACTTAGTACTCCAAACTATATGAACTGTTAACCGTGAAACTGTATGACCATTTGTTCTCTGTGTTGACATAGGACAAAGATAACATTTTTAGAAGCTGAAAGCGAAATGCACTAAAGTGCATAGTTTTAACTATTTTTGAGACCAATAAA
>JAUVOS010000102.1 GCA_030599055.1 Lutibacter sp. | reverse complement strand
TCTACATTTAAACGATATCTAGAATCAACACCATCTGCTAATTGTATTGTTGGAATTGTAATTGCATTTTTACTACGATTATATACCTTAAGAGCATAGGTGCTCGAACCAATATCGTTAAAAATAGTGTCTAAAAATACCGTGTCTTTTGAGAATTCTAGTTGTCCCGTGCTAGCTTGTGTGCTAAAATCTTTACGACAAGAGCTAAGAGCAATGATACTTATAATGGATAGGAGTAGTATAATCTGTTTCATCATAAAAACTTTGTAAGAATAACGTTATAAAAAACAAAATGTTGTTATTGTATTTTAAGTTAAAAATTTAGGCAAAATTAAGAAATTATGGTTTACCACTTAATAATTTTTGTGGTAGAATTATTTTGTAATATTGTGCAACTTAATTTTTTACACAATGCGATATTTCTCAATACTATTTATTTCCCTTTTATTGATTGCTTGTAGTTCTCAAAAAATGGTCTTAGCACAAGAGATTACTGAACTAAAAAACATAACATTAGAAGATATATGGAAAGATGGGACTTTTCGAACAGAACGCATGAATTCTTTGCATTCTATGAAAGGAGATTTTTATACTTTACTCGATTATAATCCTAAAACTCGAAGTACGGCAGTTATAAAATACAGCTATAAAACTTTAGAAAAAGTAGCGACACTTATCGATAGTAAAGACTTAGATGCAATTGAATCTTTTGAAGCTTATTCATTTAATGCTGATGAAACAAAGATGTTATTGAGCTTCGAATCAGAACCTATATATAGACGTTCTGAAAATGCATTGTTTTATGTTTATGATTTACAAACTAAAAAACTCCAAAAAGTAGCGGATACAAAAATTCAAGAAGCTACCTTTTCACCTGACAGTAAAAAAATTGCTTATGTCTTTAAAAATAATATTTTCATTAAAAATTTGACAAATAATAAAACAACACAAGTAACTTTTGATGGAAAAATAAATGAAATTATCAACGGAGTAACCGATTGGGTTTATGAAGAGGAATATGGGTTTGTACGTGCTTTTCAATGGAATGCCGATGGTACATATCTTGCTTTTTTACGTTTTGATGAATCAGAAGTTCCTGAGTTTACGATGATGCGATATGGCGAAGATCTTTATCCCTATCCACATACTTTTAAGTATCCAAAAGCAGGAGAGAAAAACTCTGAAGTAAGTTTGTATTTATATCGATTAGGTGCGAAATCAGCTACAAAAATAGATTTAGGAGATTACGAGTATATTCCTCGTTTAAAATGGACGAAAGACGCGAATTTGTTATCTGTTCAGACAACAAATAGGAGGCAAAATAGTCTAAAATTGCATTTAGTTGATAAACGAACGCAAAGAGCGAATCTACTACTTGATGATGCTTCAGAGACCTACGTCAATGTCAGGAATACGCTGACTTTCCTCAAGGACAACAGCTTTATTTGGCGTAGTGAAAAGGATGGTTTTGATCATTTATATCATTACGACGCAGATGGAAGTTTAAAAAATCAAATAACAAAAGGAGATTGGGATATTACTAATTTCTATGGAGTTGATGAGAACAATAAAAGATTGTTTTATAGATCTGTGGAAGATGGAAGCATTAATAAAACAGTTTATGCAATAGGTTTAGATGGAATGAATAAAAAACGTTTGAGTGCAAATTATGGCGTGAATTCTGCTTCTTTTAGCAAGAATAAGAATTATTATATCAATAATTTTTCAGATGCTAATGCCCCAAATAGTTACACTTTACACACTGTAGATGGAACGCAGATAAAAGAAGTAAAAAACAACAATGAATTAGTTGAAAGACTAAAGAATTATAATATCGGAAAAAAAGAATTTTCAACAATTACCACCAAGGATGGAACTTTTAATATGTGGATGATTAAACCAGCTGATTTTGATGCGAATAAAAAATATCCTCTTTTAATGTATCAGTATTCGGGGCCTGGTGTGCAAACCGTACAAAACAGATGGAATGGCTATGATGATTATTGGTATTATATGCTGGCTTCTAAAGGATACATCATCGTTAGTATTGATGGTCGTGGAACAGGTGGAAAAGGAACAGCTTTTACCAAAGTTACCTACAAAGAATTGGGAAAATATGAAACCATTGATCAAATAGAAACGGCTAAAGAATTAGGAAAACGTACTTATATTGATGCGGATCGAATTGGAATTTGGGGCTGGTCGTATGGAGGTTTTACGAGTTGTAATGCAATTTTAAAAGGAGCGGATGTATTTAAAATGGCAATAGCTGTAGCACCAGTAACTTCATGGCGTTTTTATGATTCTGTTTATACCGAACGCTATATGCAAACACCTCAAGAAAATCCAAAAGGCTATGACGATAACTCGCCATTGTTCTTTGCCGATAAATTAAAGGGGAAATTATTGTTAGTTCACGGAACAGGTGATGATAATGTACACGTACAAAACTCCATGGGTATGATAAATGCGTTTATTAAAGCAGATGTTCCTTTTGAAAGTGCCTTATATCCTGACCGTACACACAGTATCTATCGAGGTGAAAACACCCGTTTACATTTATATAAAAAAATGACAGATTTTATTTTGGAGAATTTATAGCTTATTAATTAAACAAATTACCTTTTGTTTTTATTAATTACAGTCTTGAGTCTTTTGTCTTATAGCGAAGCGGTCTTATGTCTTTTTAATTAACTTATCAAGATTTTCTAATAACTTTTTCTCTGAAATTGGAGCATTACAATATCATTTCCAAAAATTTAATTACTTTTATCCGATTTTAATTTTTAAAACAAACTCTATATGAATGATGTAAGAAATCAAACAATCATGGGGCATCCTAAAGGATTGTACGTATTATTTTTCTCAGAAATGTGGGAAAGATTCTGTTATTATGGGATGCGTGGGCTTTTAGTTTTATACTTGACAAAATCTTTGATGCAAGGTGATACAGAAGCTTTTGCCATTTACGGATCGTTTGTAGGTTTAGTTTATTTGGCTCCAGTGTTAGGAGGAATAATGGCAGACAAGTATTTGGGTTATAAAATGGCAGTTATTTTTGGCGGTATCATGATGGCGATTGGAGAATTTATGATTCTAGGAGGAAATTTAAATTGGCTTTTTATAGGATTAGCTATTGTGATTGTTGGGAATGGATATTTTAAAGCTAATATATCGAGTATAGTAGGTAAGCTCTATGATGATCAAGATGTAAGACAGGATTCAGGTTTTACTATTTTCTATATTGGTATAAATATTGGTGCATTATTAGCCACATTAATAGCAGTATGGGTAGGTGAAACCTATGGCTTTAAATATGGATTTGGATTAGCAGGTTTTGGTATGTTAGCAGGATTACTCATTTTTGTAGGAGGTAGAAGATGGTATGAATTTGTTGCTATGCCACCAGACAAAGATGATTTACATAAAAAGGTTTTTGGTCCGTTGACAAAGCTTCATATTATTATCATTTTATCTATATTATTAGTTCCTGTTTTATACTTTCTAATACAAAACAACTCGATTGTAGGTTACTTAATGTTAGCAACAGCCATTTATATGGTGGTAAAACTTATTAAAGCAGGTATAGATGGAGGAAAGGTGTTATTACATCGAATGATTATTTTTATCATTTTGGCATTGCTAAATATAGTTTTTTGGTCATTATTTGAACAGGCAGGCTCATCTTTAACATTGTTTGCCGATAGAAACGTAGATAGAAATCTATTCGGTTTGTTTGAAATGACTGCAGGACAAACCCAATTCTTTAACCCATTCTTTATCTTAGTTATGGGTAGTTTGTTTACATTGATGTGGGTGAAATTAGATAAAATAAAGATGAATCCTAACATTCCAGCTAAATTTGGTTTAGGAATAATATTGGTTGGAATAGGTTTTTATGTAACCACCTTTGGAAAAGCAGCACATGTTGATTATTTAGTTCCGCTATGGACAGTAATAGCATTGTATTTTTTCCACACTGTTGGAGAGTTATTCCTATCACCAATTGGACTATCTATGGTTACCAAATTGGCGCCTTCAAATATGACGGGTACATTGATGGGAGCTTGGTTCTTATCTTTTGCCGGAGCAAATTATGTAGCTGCTAGTATATTAGCACCCCTTACAGGTACAGGAGGTGAAGGGTCAGGAGAGAAAATTGATCCAACAACATTAACTTTAGCAGAAAGATCACAATTTTTAGATCAATATGTAGATACATTTACACAATTTGCATGGATTGGTATAAGCGTAGGTATTGTAGTCTTCTTATTGTCACCTTTCTTGAATAAATTAATGCACGGTATCAAATAATAAATGAACATATCAAAATAAATAACAATGATAAACCCTGTTAAACAATTTAGCAGGGTTTATCTATTAAAACAATTATCTTATGAGTACAGAAAACAAATCATTTTTAAAAACAATGGGCTCTTTTAAAAAAACATTCTGGATTGCCAGTATAATGGAGCTATTTGAACGTTGGGCTTGGTATGGATTATTTGCAGTATTAGCATTATATCTTACAGGTTCAACCGACGAAGGTGCATTAGGATTTACACATACTGAGAAAGGGCAGATTATGGGTATTGTTACGGCAATATTATATCTTTTGCCACTTTTTACTGGAGTTGTATCAGATAAAATTGGATATAAATTATCACTAATTATTGCCTATGTAATGTTGATATCTGGGTATTATTTTATGGGTGAAGTTACTTCTTATAAGAATGTATTTTTAGTATTTTTATATGTTGCTGTTGGTGCGGCAATTTTTAAACCAGTAGCTTCTGCTATCATAACGAAATCTACTGATAAATCAAATTCAACACTTGGTTTTGGTATCTTTTACATGATGGTGAATATTGGTGGATTTATAGGTCCAGCATTTTCATCAACTTTACGAACTCAATATGGATGGAAGATTGTTTTTATACAGGCAGCAATTGTAATATTTATAAATCTATTAATTGTATTATTTTTCTTTAAAGAACCAGAAAGAGTTAAAACAGATGAAACTTTAGGTGAAGCAATAAAAAGTTCTTTGACCAATATTTGGGAAGCTCTAAAAGATACTAAACTATCAGTATTGCTAGTGATAATGGTTGGTTTTTGGACTATGTTTAATCAACTGTTTTACACCTTACCAACATTTATTGAAGATTGGATTGATACAGCAGCTTTACATGATTCAATAGCACAAGTATCGCCTTGGTTAGCCAGTTTTATGAGTGGTGGTGGAACTTCTGTTAATCCGGAAATGTTGATTAATATCGATGCAGGATCTATCGTAATATTACAATTATTGGTTTCTTATTTTGTATTAAAAATGCGTCATGTAAGCGCTATGATTACTGGTTTTATTGTAGCAGCAATTGGTATCGGAATCACTTTTTACACAGGTAATGGTTTGTATACTATTCTTGGTATTGTAATTTTTGCGGTTGGTGAAATGATGACCAATCCAACTTTCTCCTCATTTATCGCATTAATTTCCCCAAAAGGGAAAGAAGCTTTATATATGGGAACTTATTTTGTACCAATTTTTGTAGGAAATTTATTAACCACTTTTATTTCCGGAAATCTATATGAAGCTTGGTCTGATAAGTTGAGTTTATTACAAGGTGAAATGGGTAAAAGAGCAATTGAAATGCCTGAGATTACCCAAAGCTTTACAAAGAATGATTATTTTGCTTCTGCTTCAGAAAAATTAGGAATGACACAAATAGAAATGACACAAATGATTTGGGATAATTATCAGCCTAATAGAATTTGGTATGTTATTGTTGGAATTGGTGTTGTCACAATAATTGCCTTGACAGTTTATGATAGATTGGTTGTTCGTCCAAGAGAAAAAAATGGAATGCCAACCGCCGAATAAATTAAAATATAGTATCAAAAAAACGCTTCTAAATTCTTAGAAGCGTTTTTGTATCTTGCAAAATCTTTTAAATATATCATGTACAGACGTGGCATTGCGACGTCTCTTTTAATAATAATAAAACTAAATATTCATGTCAACAGCAGAAAATCAACAACAAATATTAGGACATCCCATAGGATTATTTGTATTGTTTTTTACCGAAATGTGGGAACGTTTTTCCTATTATGGAATGCGTGCTTTATTAATCTTATTTTTGGTTGCCAAAATAAGTGATGATGGATGGGGCTGGAGTAGAGGTGAAGCCTATGCCTTGTACGGTTGGTATGTGATGTTGGTTTATTTTATGCCGCTGCTTGGAGGATGGTTAGCCGATAATAAATGGGGACATGTTAAAACAGTACTTGTTGGTGCTTCTATAATAACTTTGGGACACGCTTCTATGGCAGTATCTGATTTACAAATTGGGATGGATCTAAGATTTGTCTTTTATTTTGGCTTATTTTTTATTGTGTTAGGAACAGGTTTGTTTAAACCCAATATGTCGTCTATTGTAGGAAAAATGTATCCACCTCAAAGTGAGAAAAAAGACGGAGCTTATACCATTTTTTATATGGGTGTAAATGCAGGTGCTTTTATTGGAACACTTCTAGTTGGTTGGATAGGTGAAACTTTTAGTTGGACTTGGGGTTTTGGTTTAGCCGGTATCTTTATGCTTTTTGGATTGTTGCAATTCTATTTTGCACGATCAGTTTTTGGAAAAGCAGCCTCAGAACCCAAACCTAAAGTAATTGATTTATCACCTGAAGAACAAGAAAGAAATGTTCCTTTTACAAAAAGAGATCTAAATATTGCTGCTTTTGGAGGTTTTTTAGGTGTCACGTGGATTATCGATGGATTGTATTCGGTAGTGACAAGAGGAAAACATTTTTTAACAGAAAATCTATTCTCAATTGATGTTTTTGGAACTAGTTTTTCAATTGACATGTCAAACTTCTTTTTCTTACTATCATTAGTTGTATTTATTATACTAGGAGTTTCAAGATTACAACGTTTTCAATCTATCGAAAGAGACCGTTTAAAAGTGGTATTTTTAATTGCGTTTTTTGTGATATTCTTTTGGGCGAGTTTTGAACAGGCAGGAACTTCGATGACTATTTTTGCTAGAGATTACACGAGTAGATCTTTAGCAGGTAGTTGGAGTTTAATTTATAAAATCATTGATTTTATCCTTTCTATTGCGCCAATGCTAGTGTTAACTTGGGTAATCTATAAACTGGGTAAAGCAATTATTAAAAAATATCCACTAACCATATTGTTTACATCCATTAGTTTTATAATTATATGGGCTTTAGTAATATTTAGAGTTTTTGATAAAGTTACGGGTACATCAACCTTAGTAGATACTTCTTGGTTTCAAATACTCAACCCTGTTTTTATTATTTCATTAGCTCCACTTTATTCAAAATTTTGGGAAAAATATAAATTCTCTGGTCCTCAGAAATTTTTTGGAGGATTAACATTGTTAGCAGCTGGTTTTGGAATGTTAGCTATAGGAGCTTCAACTATTCCTCCCGGAGCAAAAACAGCCTCAGTGAGTATGATTTGGCTATTATTAGCTTATTTATTACACACAATGGGAGAACTTGCTGTATCACCAGTAGGTTTATCGTATGTAAGTAAATTAGCCCCAGCCCGAATGTTAGGCTTCTTATTTGGTATTTGGTATGTGTTTACAGGTTTATCGGGCAAGCTAGCTTCTATAATGGCAGAGTATTCTGATGGTATTTCAGAAAGTGTTGGTTTATCAGGTTTTTTCTTGATTTTTACAATTATACCATTTGTTGCAGGTTTGGTAATGTTGAGTCTAAATAGACCCATTAAGCGCATGATGCACGGTATTGATAAGTAGGATTCGGTTATCAGTTATCAGTTAACGGTTATCAGTTATCAGTTAACGGTTGTCGGGTACTGAGCGGAGGCGAAGTGCGGCTATCAGTTGACAGTTAACTGAAAACAGACAACCGGCTCCGTAACAAAGGTTACAAATAAATTCGCAACAATTAAACTAACTTTTGTAATTTTGGCACATACTTTGCGACTAAAGATAAGAATGATAAAAACACATAACTAATGAAACAAATACTATTTATTATAATACTAGCTTTAACAGCTTTCGCTTTTACAACCAAAAATACATCTGATGCTCCTCGTGCAGAAGCAACAGAGATTAATTGGATTACTTTCGAAGAAGCCATTGCTGCACAAAAGAATGATCCAAAAAAAATAATGATGGATGCCTATACAAGCTGGTGTGGCCCCTGTAAATTATTAGACAAGAATACCTTTCACAATGCCGATGTTGTAAAATATGTAAATGATAATTATTATGCGGTAAAATTCAATGCAGAAGGAAATGAAACAATAAATTTTAGAGGGAAAAAATATACAAATCCTCGTTATAATCCGGCGAAAGCTAGCAAACGAAATTCATCACACCAATTAGCTGGGTTTTTTAGAGTGAATGCTTATCCTACCATTCTTTTTTTAGATGAGGAAGCCAACTATTTAGCACCGGTAAAAGGTTATAAAACTCCTAAACAGTTAGAGCTTTATCTTAAATTATTTGCAACAAATGACTATAAAAAAGTAGCTACAGCAGAAGCGTGGACAAAGTATCAAAATGAATTTAAATATACTTTTAAATAAGATATTCATTAAATCAATAAAAAAATCCGATTTGATATATATCAAATCGGATTTTTTTATTGATTTAATGAATATCTTATTTAAAAGT
>JAUVOS010000064.1 GCA_030599055.1 Lutibacter sp. | reverse complement strand
ATTTTTGTCAAAATGACGTGTCATAGCACCTACAGTAATAACATTATCTGCAAATTCACTGATTTTATCATTTGAATCATTCGGGAAATTATCTTCCACATCAATATCTTCATGATCATTACCCGCAGCATGTACTAATAATACATCTTTGCTTTCGGCATATTTTATTGCATCAAAAACCCATGCACGACGAGGAGAATAGCTTTTTCCAAAGCTCATGTTGATCACTCTAGCACCATTATCAACAGCGTAACGTATAGCTAAAGCCACGTCTTTGTCATACTCATCACCATCAGGTACTGCTCTTACGGACATCAAAGCGACATTGTGAGCTACACCATTCATACCAACACCATTGTTTCTTTCAGCACAGATAATTCCTGAAACATGCGTACCGTGTATTTCATCATCTTTGGAACCAATAACATGTTTATTGCCATAGTTCGTTTCTCTTATGTCTTCCGGGTTATCTCCTGTCACACGACCATTAAAGTCTATGTTATACATAAAATCAGATTTGTTTCCAAAATAATCTACAGCCCCTTGTAAATCCTCAAGTCCTTCATCTACAGTTCCTCCAGATGCAATAAGCTTCATTAACATTCCCATGGCTTGTTTTTCTTCGTCATTTGCCGGTTCTATACTCTTTACCTCTTCAACTGTATATGTTTCTTTACCTAAAGCGTTTTGAATTTTTTTATCAATTTCTTTAACAGAATTAATTAATCCTTGATAAAATTCCTTTTGACCGGCAGCTTTTTTTTGTTCCTCGTCAACCTCTTTTTTTAAAGTCAAATAGTAATCGTGCCCCGTCTTAATTTTCATCTTAACCTTTTCTGCGATTGCTTCGTTACCTTTTGCTTCTTGCTCAGCCATTGCGTTGAGATCTTTATCTCCATATTTTGCTTGTAATTTTTTTACAATTCTTGTGATTTCTAATTGCTCAGGAGCAGATGATCCTACTTCGCCACCTAAAAAATTCCATCCATAAACATCATCAATATATCCATTTTTATCATCATCTATTCCGTTATTTGGGATTTCATCATTGTTCGTCCAAATTACGTTTTTAAGATCTTCATGCTCAATATCAATTCCTGAGTCTATTACAGCAACTATTACAGTTTCTCCTTTTTTCCCATTTAAAAAATCATAGGCTTTTGCTAAACTCATTCCGGGTACAGAATCTTTATAAATGTCCATATGTGGCCATTTTTGTATTTCTTCCTTACTCATTTTTCCTTTTTTAGCTACTACATCAGCTGTTGGAGCGCTTACTTGAGGGTTTTCTACAGCGTCTATTTTAGAAGTCATTTCCTTCTTTACGGCTGGCGTAGTTGTGGTTGTTTTGGTAGTACCGCAACTACTGAGTGCTACAGCCAAACCAATTCCTAGTACAATTCTGGTAATTTTCATATTATTGGTATTTATTTAAATTTATTATTAGTCTTTTTTTTCTTTATAATGTTACAAATCTAAGAGTTCTCTGTATTTATTGATGGCAACAAATTGTCTTAGTCTAAAATAGTTCGTCAAAAGTAAAGGATTTATCTAATCTAACTCCTTTTTCGGTATGTTTTACTGTGCACAATTCATTTTCCGCATCGTGTTCTAGGAATAAAACATATTCATTATCTGCTGCTTTTTTCATAAATTTTTCTTTTTCATTCATTGTAATTAACGGACGCGTATCATAACCCATTATATAAGGTAGCGGTATATGCCCTACTGTTGGCAATAAATCGGCCATAAACACGAGTGTTTTTCCTTTGTATTTTATATGGGGTATCATCTGTTTTTCTGTATGTCCATCGGCTAGAAAAATAGCAAAGCCCAATTCACTATTTTTGATGTAATTGGAATCATTTAATTGAATGAACTCCAGCTGACCACTACTTTCCATCGGGTTGATGTTTTCTTTTAAAAAAGATGCTTTTTCTCTATAATTGGGTTGTGTAGCCCATTTCCAATGCTTTTCATTACTCCAAAACTTTGCATTTTTAAAAGCCGGTTCATAGGCTGTTCTGTTCTTATTCCATTGGATACTTCCGCCACAATGATCAAAGTGTAAATGTGTTAAAAAAATATCGGTTATATCATCTCTATGAAAACCCTGTTTTGCTAAGGAAACATCTAATGAAAAATCACCATACATATGAAAATAACTAAAAAACTTATCTGATTGTTTGTTGCCAATTCCTGTGTCGATAAGTATTAAACGATTTCCATCTTCAATCAACATACTTCGCAAGCTCATAGAAATCATGTTATTAGCATCAGCTGGATTTGTACGTTGCCACAAAGATTTCGGAACAACACCAAACATAGCACCTCCGTCGAGTTTAAAATTACCAGTTTCAATTGGATATATTTTCATCGTTTTCTAATCCGTACAAATGTCAGGAAAAATAGTTACTATTTTGTTAAATAAAACAAAAAAACCATCTCGTAAGAACGGATGGTTTTGAGGCGTCAAGCGGATTCGAACCGCTGTGGGAGCTTTTGCAGAGCCCAGCCTAGCCACTCGGCCATGACGCCATTTTCAGTGTACAAATTTACTAATAATTCTCTTTTTTATACTACTTTCTTAAATGTTTCTGTTTTTTTGTCATAATTATACTAACATCGGAAACATTTCCACCGATAGGTGGGTTTATTTTTGATATTTGAATTCTTGCTTTTTGAATAAGAGGAATTTCTTTTAGCATTTTGTTTAAAATGCGGTTTGCTACATGTTCCAAAAGAGCAGATCGTATTGCCATTTCTTCTTTTACTATCTTATTTAAATGCACATAATCTACTGCATCTACTAAATTATCTGATTGTAATGCTTTCTTAAAATCTGTTTTTATAGTGACATCCACTTCATAAATACTCCCAATCTTTCCTTCTTCCTCAAGACAGCCGTGATTGGCGTATAATTGTATTCTATTAATCTTTATTTTTCCCATAAATGAGTTTTAAATAGTTGCTATATAGGTTAATGCATTTACCTTATCAATTTTTAATTGATTTTTTAAAGCTTCGATAGAATCAAATTTAAACTCGTCTCTTAATCTATAAAGCAATTCTACACGTATCTTTTTATCGTATAAATTGGTGTTTATATCAAAATAATGCACTTCTATTGTTCTAGTGGTTCCATTAATTGTCGGTCGAAATCCTATATTCATCATCCCATAATGATTTTCTCCTTCAATTTTTGATTTTGCAACATAAACACCTGTTTTAGGGACTATTTTATTCGGATAATCCAAAACGATATTAGCTGTTTGAAAACCAATTTTTCTACCTAGTTGATTTCCTTTTACAACCTTACCAAACAGGCAAAAAGAATAATCTAAATACCCATTTACATTTTGTATTTCTCCTTTTAAAAGAAATTCACGAATCAAAGAAGAACTTACTAATACCTCTTCCTTTTTAAAAACAGGCACACGTTTTACATTAAATCCTAATTGGTCTCCATACTGTTTCAATGCTTTATAATCTCCTTCTTTATTTTTACCAAAACTATGATCATATCCAACAACTAAGGTCTGCATATTTAATTTTATTAGAAGCTCTTCTTGAATAAAATCAAAAGCTGATTTCTTTGAAAAATCTTTAGTAAATTCTTTTACAACTATTGTATCAACACCTTTTTCTTTTAACAACTCTACTCGCTCATCGATACTATTTATCATTTTTAGTGGATTGTTTGGAGTAAGAACATGAGTTGGATGTGGAAAAAAAGTAACGACTATTGGTATTGATTGTGTTTTCTTAGCTTCCTGCAATAATTCATCAATTATCTTTTGATGTCCTAAGTGAACCCCATCAAAAGTACCTAATGCTATAACTGATTTTAATATCTTAGACAATTCTAAAGTTTTAATTTCTGAGATAGCAAAAATACATTTATTTTTTAGCAAAAAACAGGAAATTCAATTACGAATTTCCTGTATCATTTTATTTAAATATATCAGATATTATATTCCTTTTTTAGATAGAATTTTTTCAACCTCATCCATAACTTTATTCATGGCATCAATAGTTTTTAAGAAAGCTTTAGAGCTAGTCATATCAACACCTGCTTTCTTTAATAATTCAATAGGATAGTCAGATCCTCCCGAGCTAATAAAAGTCATGTAGTTCACTAAGGCGTCTTTTTCTTTGTTCATAACACGTTCTGCCAAGGTGTTTGAAGCAATAAACGAAGTGCTGTATTGATAAACATAGAAATTATAATAAAAATGAGGAATATAAGCCCATTCCATATGAATATTGTCATCGACATAACAGATTCCCTCATTATGGCCATAGTATCTTTGTACTATAGCTGTATATATTTCTGATAAATACTCACCGGTTAATGGTTTACCAGCCTGAGCAGCTTCATGAATTTTCAATTCAAACTCAGCAAATTGTGCCTGACGGAAAAGCGTGCCTTTAAAACCATTTAGCCTATCCATCAAAAGTGATAGTTTAACATCGTCGTCTTTTACAGTTTCTAACATATAATTAAAAAGTAAAACCTCATTAAATGTAGAAGCTACCTCAGCTACAAATATTTCATAATTCGAGGTTGGGTAAGGCTGATTCTTATTTGAAAAATAGCTGTGCATTGTGTGCCCCAACTCGTGAGCCGTAGTGCTTACATCTTCATACAATCCGTTATAGTTTAGTAAAATATAAGGATGTCCATCATAAAAAGCTCCGTTTGAATAGGCTCCAGATCGTTTGCCAGGAAATGGATAAACATCAATCCATCTATCTTTAAAAGCTTTTTGAACAGTTGCTACATATTCCTTTCCAAGAGGTTCAAATGCTTTTAGAATAATTTCTTGTGCTTCTTCGTACGTATATTTCAAGTCGACACCTTTTACAGCTGGTGCATATAAGTCAATATAATTTAAGCTATCAAGTCCCATCATACGTTTCTTGATTTTTAAATAACGATGAAAAGCTGGTAAATTTTCATTAACATTAGTTACTAGCGAATGATATACATCAACTGGAATGTTTTTCGGCAAGAGTGTAGCTTCTAAGGAAGACTTATAATTACGAGCTTTTGAACGAAATAAATCGCTTTTTATATTGCCATAAAGCATTTCACCAAAAGTAGCCTCATAATTTTTGAAATTATCCCAGAAAGCTTTGAAAACTATTTCGCGATCAGTACGATTAGCTGAAGCACGATACTTTGCATATCCAGAACTGTCAAGTGTTACGGTTTCACCATTACTAAGAATAACCTCAGGATTTGGCATTTCTGCATTTTTGAAAGTACTATATACAGAACCCGGAACACCAGTAATCATTCCTGAAAGTGCTAGAATTTTTTCTTCTGGCTCAGTCAAAGTATGTTCTTGTTGCCTAAAAAGATCTTTCAAACCAATTTCATACTGCTTTAGTTCTGGTTCTTCGTTTATAAATCCTTCAATAATTGACCATTCAACACTTAAAATTTCTGGGTTCATATATGCAGCCTTTGCTCCCCAATCTGAAAACAACTGCTGAAGTTCTTGTTTCATACCGCTATAACCCATATCACGAGTATCTAGATCTGAATTCATACCAGCATATATGTATAGTAAAACTGCTTCTTTACTTAGTGTTGTATTATATTCCAATGCAGTCAACAGATTCTGAGCTGATTGTGTTAATATTCCTTTAAACTCTTCAATTCTTGGAACTTTTGCAACAAGCTTTTCCTTGGCTTCTTTCCAATCTTCATTTGATTGATACAAATCGGTTAAATCCCATTTATATTTATCCTCAATATCAGATCGATCTTTTTGACTAAAACTATAAGGAGCAAGAAAAAGCGAAAGGAAAAAGATTAATGACCAAACGATACTTCGTTTTATTTTCATGTTAAAAAGATTTTAAAAAGTTATCTTTCAAAGTTAGAGTTCTTTTTTTTATTAAATGTTACTAATATCATAATTATTCAAATATTGCTTTCTAAGGTATCCAAAAATCTTTTGAATGATAACAATCAGTAAATATGCTGATCGTCATCATTGTGCATTGTTAATGCGAGAAATACCTTTGTAGCAACTGTACTGTAGAATAATATTTATATTTCATTGTAATATTAATAGTAATTATAAAAGTATGGATAACCACCAAAAATGTAGAGTATAAATGCCGCAGGGTAGCGCAGTTAAACAAGTCGTAGAACATAAAAAACAGGTAAGTATAGCATTTTAAAAATTTTATTATGAAAACAAAAATTTCAATTGTAATTATTACGGTAATTATAGGATTATTGACAAGCTGCAGCGAGGTTGATGATGAATTGTATTACTCGGTTAATTTCACATTAATTGCACAGGGCAATCTTTACGGAGCTGGACAAGAAGATATTAATAAACAAAATTTTACGATTTCTGACTCAAGTTCATGGAATGAATTGATGGATAAAATGAACACTGTAAATAATGTTAGTGACGGATTTTTAGAAACAAATATTGATTTTGTTAATTTTATAATAATAGCAGTTTTTGACGATATAAAACCAAACGGAGGAAATTCTATAGACGTTATCAAAATTGTAGAAAATGAAAATGAAAATTTTGTAACAATCGATAATATATTAAAAGGAAATGCCACAACCGTAATGACACAGCCATTTCACATTGTTAAAATTCCAAAAACTAACAAATTGGTAATCTTTGAATAAGCAACAATTCAATGCCTATGGATAAAATAACCAAAAATCAAATAACTAAATATATTAATAACCAAAAATTTACTATCATGAAACGTTTAATTTTAATATTATTGATTACTGGAACAACTAGTATTTATTTTAGTTGTTCAAATGACAATTCATTGGATTCTAACTTAATCCAAAACGATCAAGAAACAAGCTCTACTATATTCCCAGGAACTTCGTACGCAGGACAATCAAACCCAGTTCCTGATGGTTTTTTTGACCCTGGTAAATTAACTGTATTGCCTAATGGTAATGTTAAAATACAAGGGATGACTGCTGAATGGTACGATACAGCAGATACCCCACTGCTAACTGGAACATCTATGTGGTATCAAAATTGGTCGTATAATACAGAAAACCCCAAAGTAAAAATATGGGGAAAGGCTGAAATATTTGTAGAAGGAAGTGAAGGAGTATGGCAAGGAACCTTTATTGGATGGGGAGATTTTTTAGGAGAACCTCCTTATAACGCATGGACTCACCAACCTATAGCAGAGGTAGATGTAATTTTTACAGGTCATGGAGGTGACATTCAAGGAATGGTTGCACAAGCAAAATACAGTATTAATACAAGTATTGGACTTTTCTGGACATTCGAAGGTGGATATCATTACCAACAGAATAATAACGAATTACCAATTATGTCTAATTAAAAAAGGCAAACGACAATATATGTATATTATTGATTGTGTGTGTTTTACATGTTAAAAGAACAAGTATAATTGGAAAAAATGAAAATAAGTAGAATCATAAACAATTTTAAGAAATTATGGTTTAGTTTTTATCCTTTTTTTAGCTTATCATACGATAAAGCTCATTTAAACGAAGTATTATCTTAACGTTGGCGGCAACCCTACGAAAGATTTATGACAATCAAAGCCTTATTCATAAGTTTAATGAAAGGAATGTTAAATATCTAAAACGACACCTATGAAACCTAGTTTTAACATAGTACTATTGATCATTTGCCTTCAATTGGCTTTTACTCATTCTTCATCAGCTCAAAAAATGATAAAAATTGATGAGCAACTCAAGGAAAATAGTCAATCGATGATTGTAAAACGAAAAGGAATTAGAGTTATTGGAAAATATGAGTTTGGCTCATATAAAGTAATATCCGGCAAATCGGACTGGGAGAAGGTATCCACTAGATCGCCTCTATTCGGAGACCACACCTCCATAAAATCTTCTTCCAAAATGTCCTTTTTTTTCGTGAATAATGAGCGTGACACTTGCATTGCCAATATTCGTGTGGTTAAAAATATTGAAACCGATGATGGAAATTGGTTCTCACGTACATTCTTGAATTGGGATGATTCGGAGGTAAAAAAGGGTGAAGGAGTTTTTGAAACAGTCTTTACATTTTCAGCAGACACAATTCCATGGAGGTTGACTGTGGTTTATCCAGTGGCAATAGAAGTACAAGATGGTAATATAAAGATGGATACTATTACAAATTTTCGTGGAATGCTGACTGATACAAATACATTTATTGAAATTAAAAAAGTTACTGTAAGAGAAGACGGAAAAAGCCCATTATTTAACCCCGTATTAGGTTACGAGTTTTGGCAAGACTCAAAATCTTTGGCGGCTGTTCAGGTATGGCCTGCTAATAGAAGTAGGGTATGGATTCGAAATGATTTGGATCCTTCATTAAAGTTTATTCTTGCCAGTGGTGCCGTTGCTATGCTAATAAAGACTTTTTAGGAATTGCTTTTAGCACATTGTTGTTACACGTTTTACTCACATCTTGATTAAAAAGTAAAAAGGAGTTCGTGAATCTCATACTTCGGTTTCCCTCGATGGGCAGTTAAAGCTGTAATTGGCAAACGTGTACCTGAGCAATTTGGTTTAGCAGGGCGTTGAAACACATTTCTTTTGGAGTGGGAGTGCGAAGCACGGAACAACAAAAGTCAGCTTTAGCTGACCCGAACGAAGCGAATAGATGAATTCCAATAAAAAACAATAGAAATACTATGAATAATGTGTTTCAATGTTCTAAATAAACGCCTGTTTTAATGGCGTTTATTTTTTGTTATCTGATCTTTGATATTGCAATTACTGAATATATAAGACATTTTTATTTTATTCAATTTTAAACTCTTTCTTTAATTTTATTAATACCTTTATTTGCTTGTCATTTAGATTATCAGCTGTAAAAATAGAGATTCCATTTGCACCCATTTTCTTAGTTAATCGAATGGCACTTTCGAGATTCTTTGGATTTTTAAGAGCTTCACTATACAATCCTGGAAATATTGGAAAGTCAACATCGCTAACACCTTGTTTGGTTGCAAACCCAATCCAATTAATGTTTTGACGATAAAAATTGTGATAGAGCATTGGGTAAGCAGCATCTAAGTTCCAATCATTCCATGCTTGCCTTACCATCTGACGAGACATCTCTGGAAAGGGGAATACAGCTGCAGTCATTCTGTGACCACTTTCATGAGCTATATCTACCAATTCATTTACTAAGTTTGTGATAGCATTCAATCTGTATTGACGCCATTCTGTACTCAATTCTGGATGTTCAAAATTTATTGGATCTATTCCAAATAGGTCTTTGAATCCCTGTCGTGCTATGGGATGATAGCCATAATCATATTCAGGCATTTCATGATTTTGTATTAAACCATATTTAGGTTGCAAATCTGCTCCAAGTATAACATCAGGATACCTCACATAATCCAAATGAATGGATGCTATTCCTTTTATCGCTGTTAGTTCCCTTACTTTATTTTTCACATATTTTTGTACTTCAGAATGAAATGGACTCAACCATTGGTAGTAATCCACATAGGCTCTTTTTTCAAGTGAGTTTTGTCCTAATTTATTTACGGCATACCATTCAGGATGTTTATTGCATATAGTGTCATTGGGTCGATTCAAAGTCCACATCCAAGCATGTATTTTAATATTTTTCTCATTGGCAAGAGGTACAATTTGACTTAATATATTGGGGTCTCCTCCCACTAAAACTTCTGTTATCCCAATCATTTTATAATATTCAAATCGCTCTTCCCAAGCTTCTTTTTTAAATATTTTTCCTGCATGAGCCCATGTCGCAAACGTGAATTGCTTCTTAGTTTCCTTCTGATTTATTTCTTTCTTTTCAGGAGGAGATTGACATGCTAGAACAATTAATATGCTGAATATAATTAATGTGTATTTCATTTTATTTCTTTTAGTACACCAGTTTCATTAATAATGAATGTCTTATTGGGTTGCTCGCTGTTTATTTTGTATTCAAACCCAAAATTCGTTTTATAAAATGTAGATGTCAGAGAGTCTACATCTGAATATTTGACGCTTATAGCTTGAGTACTTCCTGTTTTTTCTTTTAATAATTCTTTTAGGATCCCAAATTTGGTTTGCCTAAATAAGGCATAAGCAACTTGTTTTATGGGCATATGTTCATCGTTAATAAATAAAATGTTTTCAGTGGAGGTTTCATTTGTAAACTGTATAATCCCCCATTTTTCAGGTTCATGCATATTGATGACATTTTGTTTGCTCCAAACCCAATTATACTCAGATTGAAATTTGCCATCATTCTCTTTTTTCCTTTGGTAAGTTTCATTTACGATATCAAAATCCCATTCAACGCGTGAAAAATTAATTCTCCATTGCTCACCTTCTTTTGGTAATAATTGTTTACCATTCTTTAATTTAAGTAATGCATTCATAGGAATAGCTATTTCTACGGTCCACAGTGAATCGATATCACTATGATTATTTAAAGTCCCTTCAATATGAACAGCAGATTTCATATTATCCAAATCCCAATTATTATCTGCCTTTCCTTGATCCCGATAGGGTTTGTTTAATAATAAATCCCAAACAGTCCCCAAACTATTAATTTCAATTTCTCCATAGTTTCTAGTGGTTCCTGAAGGAGATATAAAAATTTCAAAATCATTATTATAATATATAATTGTATCGCGTTGTTTTAAATAACCCCAAACATGGGGCTCTTCCATTTGTGCATAAACAAATAGGTAATTTTCATCCCAAAGCATTTTGAATTTTGTATCGTACTTAGGTGTTTTTATCCCTTCAATATCAATAAATGAATCAGAAAATAAAGACTGTCTCCAATTAAATTCCTTTCCTATTCCATCAATAACAATCTGTTCATTAGTTTTTGCTATTATATAATGTTTTGGAATAACAATATCGGAACTCAAATCAATCACTAAAGTCGTTTTTTGTGACTGCTTGTCTTCACACGAAAAAAAAAGAAATAAAATTAATATTGAAATAATTTGCTTCATTTAGTACTCTTGTATTAAAATTTCAGATAACTGTTTAAATATGATGCGTTTGGCATTTTGGAACACTTTATTTTTTGTTGTGTGGTGTATTTTTCACTTTGTCTTATTTAGTTTTAAGTCAATAAAGAATAGCGGAATAAGAATCGAAACATATGCTGGCAGATCCCAAAGATCAAATGTAGAATCGTAAATATTCAAATACTGCATCGTTTCAATCCCAAAACAGACTAAAAGAAAAATAGTTAGAGTTCTTTTCGGTGTAAAAAAACGTATCCATACATTATTGGTGTAAGATGTGAAAAGCCCGCGAAACAAAATGTAATTCCAGGCTGGACCAGTCATATCCAATACATACCCTTTCCAGAAAGCTCCCAAATCAACCCATATTGTTGCCAATCCTGTTCCTCCAAGAACAACAAGAGCTATTGCCCAATATGGTGCATATTTATCGTGTATGATTTTTAGACTATTCTGTTTCATAAAGTCAATTTAGAAAATTACTCTAATTATTTATTTTCGGAGTTCTTGTCTTATATGCCACACAACTCGTTATATGATTACTATTAGTGCTTTTATCCCCTCTAAATTGCGGGATAAAGTCACCTTTTGTTATTTTTATCTCGAATACTAAAATTTCTTTTATACCTCATCCCAACCTTTGCCAAGTTGTCAAAGCCCAGTCAACCATAGCAAAAAGGCAATAAGTATTTCGTACCACTCCATAGCTCTTGTAGCAATCAAAACCCAAAGTTAGTGATTCTTATTTGTTTATACATGGATAAGTATCTAAAAAGCAGGTAGGGGTAACTTGTTTTAACTTAAGAGTTCTTTTTCAAATTAAAATATTGTGGGGATATCATGGGGATATTATTATATAACAAATAACAAAACCCT
>JAUVOS010000215.1 GCA_030599055.1 Lutibacter sp. | reverse complement strand
GACCTAAATTCTACCAAACTCCCCGAAGTTAGTTTTTCAATAGCGTAGTTAACTGATTCTTTAAAGCCCAAATTATTTGGCATCACATTGTAATAGCGATAGACTGCAATTACAAAAATAGAAGTAAAAACAAAAATACCAAAAGCTTTAAACTTATCTGCTTTGGTTGATCTCGTAATAGGAATATGCTTTTCTTTTCCCTTCCCTTTGGGAAGGGCTAGGGATGGGCTTATAATTTTACTCCACATATACCATCCATAAATACTCATTAAAGTATAATAGATGTTAATAATCAAATCGCCATACAAACTCCATTGCGATAATAAATACACATAAATTCCCGTACTAATAATGCCTGTTGGAAAAACCAGAATATTTTCTTTTTTTGCATAAAAAACACTGATAACACCAAAAAGAGCCGCTACAAACTCTAATACAATATTAAAGGTGGTCGCATCTTGATAGGGTTCTAAGAAAAAATGAATTAATGTATCCATATTTTGGGCTATGCGCTTTACGCAAAATGCAATACGCTTTTGATTTTATAAATTGGTTAATAATTCGGAATCGTTTTCAAAGGCTGTACCAATTACTACCATCGTAGCGCCCGCTTTATAAGCCGTTTGTAGTTGCTCATTTGAACGAATTCCACCACCTACAATAATTGGATTTTGTATATTTTCACGCACCAACTGAATCAATTCAGAAGGCACACGTTTTTGTGCTCCACTTCCTCCATCTAAATAGGTTAGTTTATGTCCCATCATTTCACCTGCCAAAGCTGTAGCCATCGCTATCTCTGGTTTATGACGAGGTATGGGTTTTGTATTGCTAATATAAGATGCAGTTGTTTCACGTCCGCTTTCAATCAACAAATAACTGCTAGCTATTATTTCTAAATTAGTTTGTTTTAACAAAGGCGCTACTATTACGTGATTTCCTACTAAATACTCTGGATTTCTACCAGAAAGTAAGGATAAAAACAGAATTCCATCAGCTTTGTCACTTATTTGTATCGCATTCCCAGGAAATAATAATACCGGTATAGTGGTATATTTTTTAACTTCAAGGATAAAGGCATCCAAATTATTTGTAAATAATAAACTGCCACCTACTAAAATATAATCAATCTTTGATGTATTGATTTTTAAAATTCTATCTGAGATATCTTTTAAAGCAAGTTTATCAGGGTCCAACAAAATAGCCAAAAGTTGTTGATTATTATTCTTGGCTTGTTGAATATGAGAAATTATTTTATCAGTCATTTACTTTGGCATAATAATATTCGTCTAAGATCTTAGCATTTTTGAAAACAGCTTTTCGTTTGACACACTCCAATACAAAACCATTTTTTTCCAAAACTTTCATTGAAGCTATATTTTTTTCAAAAACTCCTGCAAAAATGCGGGTCAAATGTAAGCTTTCAAATCCATATTTGGTAATCATTGCAATTGATTTACTGGCAATGCCATTATTCCAATACTTTTCAGCTACATAATACCCAAGCTCGGCTGTTTTGATATATACGTCTGTTTGTGGATGCAATCCAATGCTTCCTGCTAAATTTCCTTTGTAAATAATTGCAAAAACTCCTTTAATTTGCCCATTTATATTTTTAGTGATGAATTCCTTAGCATCATCTATTGAATAGGGATGCGGAAAAAGATCTCTCATATTATCAGCAATAGTAGCACTGTTGGCTATCAACGCTAAAACTTCTGCATCTGTAAGTGTGTAAGGTCGTAATAGTATGTCGTCTTTTGCTATCATTGTTTTTCTATCAAATATATCAATACTAATATCTCAATACTAATTAGTTGCATAAACCAATGTAAATCCCTTAAAACTTTCAAAATAGATTTGATATACTTCATAAAAATTATCCTTTTTTATCCAGCCTTTTGTTTTTTTATCTGACAATTTAAATGGTTCTATGGGTAAATGATGTTTAAATAATAAACCACCATCTGGATGAATTTTAAACAAACTTTCTTTTGCTCCCCAAACGACTGTTAAAAATTCCACTACATTTTCTTCCGCCATAAAATCGTATTCATCCGCTACAAATTTAGGAGCAATTTTAATTATTTTCTCTCTATTTTTTTCAACATCAATGCCCACTTCATAATCACTTATAATAATTGCTGAAAATGTAAAAGAATGGGTTATTGAAATATGTTTTCCATTCTTTAAATGGGGTTTCCCATCCTCAGTATAAAATAAATCTTTATCCGTATAACCCACTTGACGTAACAAATGACGTACACTTAAAAAACCTCTTTGATGTAGCTCAGACTTCATTCCATCAATTCTTCTTTGACTATGCTTATTCAATGAAAGTCCTTTTAACAAATCTGATTTAGATTCAGTTATTTCCCAAACTAAGATTTGTGTATGCTCGTTATGTTGTATTTTTTTATATAATGGCATTTGAATGTAGAACTCAGAATGATGAATTTAGAATTATAAAATTAAGTGTAAATTAACTAAATAGTAGGTATTAGTCAAATAATTCTTAATTCTACATTCTTAATTCTTAATTATCTTTACTTTTGCAAAAACTTAAACAAATATACAATTATGGGTCAAGATACTACCACATTTGTAAAATATAAAGTCAAAGATATTAATTTAGCCGATTGGGGTCGTAAAGAAATAAGATTAGCCGAAGCAGAAATGCCCGGTTTAATGAGTCTGCGAGCCGAATATCGTGATGAAAAACCTTTAAAAGGTGCTCGGATAGCAGGTTGTTTACACATGACTATCCAAACTGCTGTTTTAATTGAAACTTTAGTAGAACTCGGTGCAGATGTCACTTGGAGTTCTTGTAATATTTTTTCCACACAAGATCACGCTGCTGCGGCTATTGCTGCCACAGGCATTTCAGTTTACGCTTGGAAAGGAATGAACGAAAAAGAATTTGATTGGTGTATTGAACAAACTTTATTTTTTGGGGAAGAACAAAAACCTCTTACTTTAATTCTAGACGATGGTGGTGACCTTACTAATATGGTGTTGGATAAATTTCCTGAATTGACCAAAAACATCAAAGGATTATCCGAAGAAACCACAACGGGTGTACATAGATTATATGAAAGAATGGAAAATGGTACTTTACCTATTCCAGCAATTAATGTAAATGACTCGGTGACTAAATCGAAATTTGATAATAAATACGGTTGTCGTGAAAGTGCAGTTGATGCAATACGTCGCGCCACCGATATTATGTTAGCAGGTAAAGTTGTTGTTGTTGCCGGTTATGGAGATGTTGGCAAAGGAACTGCAGCCTCTTTTAAAGGGTCAAATGCACGAATAATTGTTACAGAAATTGACCCGATATGTGCTTTGCAGGCAGCTATGGAAGGATTTGAAGTGAAAAAGATGGAAGATGCTATCAAAGAAGCAGACATTGTGATAACAGCAACTGGAAATAAGAATGTCATTAAAGGAAAAGAATTTAAAGCTTTAAAAGACAAAGCTATTGTTTGTAATATTGGGCATTTTGATAATGAAATTGATATGGCTTGGCTCAATAAAAACTATGGTCATACAAAAGACACAATCAAACCACAAGTTGACCTATACAATATAGACGGAAAGGAAATCATTGTATTGGCTGAAGGACGTTTGGTAAATTTAGGTTGTGCTACCGGACATCCTAGTTTTGTGATGAGTAATTCATTTACCAATCAAACTTTAGCACAAATAGAATTATGGAAATATCCTGAACGCTACAAAAATGAAGTGTACGTACTACCAAAACATTTAGATGAAAAAGTAGCTCGCTTACATCTAGAAAAGTTAGGAGTAGAATTAGATAAACTAACAGAAGAACAAGCGAAATATATAGGTGTAAAAAAAGAAGGACCTTATAAGCCTGATTATTACAGGTATTAAAGTGGAAAGTT
>JAUVOS010000194.1 GCA_030599055.1 Lutibacter sp. | reverse complement strand
GGTACTCTGAACAGCTTCTTTAGCAGTAATAATATGTTCTAATAGTTGATAGGTGCCTTTTTCAACGCTATCAACATCTACACCCAAACCAGAGGATGCATTAGCCTGTGGATCAGCATCTATCAATAAAACCTTTTTTTCTAAAACACCTAGTGAAGCTGCCAAATTAACGGTGGTTGTTGTTTTACCGACACCCCCTTTTTGATTGGCTATTGCAATAATTTTACCCATAAATATAAATAGTATTCAATGTGGTAAAAGTACAATTTTTTGTCTTTTACCAAAAATAATTAAACAAGATTAGGAAATCTTTAAGAGGTTAGTGATTTAATCTAAGCTATGAGAATCGTCTTCTCTTTTTTTATGCTGTTTTTTAGCAAGATCTTGCATATCTTCATGCCGATCACTTTCATCCATAATTTCTAGACCTAATAGCGTTTCGATAGCATCTTCTTGTGTAACAATACCACTAACAGAACCATATTCATCAAAAACTAATGCGATATGTTCCTTGTTTTCAATTAATTTCTCAAATAAATCTGCTACTGACTCATCACGATTGGTAGTAAGAATATCTCTTTTGAGTGACTTAAGTGGCTTATTACCATTTCCTCTAATAATGGCATCATATAGCATATCTTTTAAAAAATAAGCGGTAATGTCATCCGGTTCATCCGAGTATAAAGGAATCCTAGAAAATCGTAACTTTGGATTTTCATCATAAAACTCTTTAATAGTCTGGTTTTCATCAGCAGTTACCATTACTGACCTTGGTGTCATTATTTCATTGACCCAAGTTTCTTTAAAAGCAATAATATTTTTGATAATGGCGCTTTCACTCTCTTCGAAAACACCTTCTTCTTCAGCAATTTCAGCCATTGCATGAAAATCCTCACGACTGAATACACTACTTCCGTGTACTTCTTCTTTACCAATCAATCGAGTTGTAAAAAGTAGCAACCACATAATACCCGTCCATTTTAGCGGGAATATAAAGATTTGAAGTATTTTAGTAGTGAACTTGGCTAATTCCTTCCAATAGGTTGCTCCAATAGTTTTAGGGATTATTTCTGAAACCAACAAAATTAAAAGAGTCAAGACTGCTGAAATTACAAATACTATATTGTTCCCCGAACCAAAGATTTTTTCTGCTTCGACTCCTACTAATAAAGCTCCTGTTGTATGAGCAATTGTATTCAGTGTTAAAATTGCAATTAATGGTCTGTCAATATCTTCTTTAAGCTTCTCAAGTTGATAAGCCCAATTTTTTTTTTCTTGCATTTGTATATTGACAAAGGAAGGAGTAATGCTTAACAAAGCAGCCTCAACGATGGAACATAAAAAAGATATAAATATGGCTAAAACACCATATAAAATCAAAAGGTCGTACATTTTTGTAATTAATAGAAAGGACAAAAATACATAAAAATATTAGTACAAGGATTAATAGCTGAGAAGTTATTAACCCGATGGACATAAGACGAAAAGAGATAAGACGTAAGACTTTTACTCATAGCTAATTACAACATAGCCCTATTTCGGTTAATTATCGTCATATTAATATAAACTATTTTTTATACAGCGTGTTTTCTAATATCCAATCGTATAATATTAACCCGACGGACATAAGACGAAAAGACTTAAGACGTAAGACTTCTACTCACAGTCAATTACAGCCCAGCCCTATTTCGGTTAATTATCATCATGTTAATAATTCAATCAAATTGATTAATTTCGTTTTGGAATATTTTCCAAAATACTTAACAAATACTTCCAAAATTTTAGACTCGATGCAATATTTGCTCGTTCGTCTGGAGAATGGGCTCCTTGAATAGTAGGTCCAAATGAAATCATATCCATTTCAGGATAATTCGTTCCTAATATGCCACACTCTAAACCGGCGTGACAAGCTACAATATTTGGTTTTTCTTCAAACATATTTGTATAAACATCTGTCATCACTCCTAAAATTGCAGAATCTACATTGGGTTGCCAACCTGGGTAGGAACCAGAAAACTTTACATCATAACCTGCTAATTCAAAGCTCGAACGCAATCCTTGTGCTAAATCCATTTTACTAGATTCTACAGAAGAACGTGTTAAACAATCAATTTGTATCTTTCCATTTTCAACGACTACTTTGGCTAGGTTGTTTGAAGTTTCTGTTAAGCCATCCATATCCGGACTCATTCTATAAACCCCATTATGTGTAGCATATATGGCCTTTATTAAGGTAATTTGGCTTCGTGTAACCATCGCTTTTGTAGCATGTTTTTCACATTCTTTAAGAGAGATAACAAGACCATTATCCATGGTTTTAAACTCTTTTTTTATGTCTTTTGAAATAGCGTCTATTTTATTTTTATAGGCTTCTTTCTTTGCTTTAGGAACTACTAAAACAACATTGCTCTCTCGCGGAATTGCATTACGCAAACTACCTCCGTGAATACTAACAATATTTATTTCAAAATCGAAGGTTTCAAATAACAACCGATTCATAATTTTATTGGCATTTCCAAAACCTCTATGAATATCCATACCGGAATGTCCACCGTTAAGTCCGGTAACATTTAAACACATGCTTATTGTATTATCCAACACAAGTTCTTCTTTGTAATTGGCTGTTGCTGTCACATCTATTCCACCGGCACAACCCATATCAATTTCTTCATCATCTTCTGTATCTAAGTTTAATAGAATTTCTCCATCTAAATAACCACCTTGCAAACCTTGTGCTCCGGTCATCCCTGTTTCTTCATCTATGGTGAATAAAGCTTCTAAAGCTGGATGCGGTATATCATCAGATTCAAAAATACTCATAATTGCAGCGACTCCTAATCCATTATCAGCTCCTAAAGTAGTACCGTCAGCCGTTACCCAATCGCCATCTATAATCATTTTAATTCCTTCTGTTTCAAAATCAAAATCCGTATCGTTATTTTTTTGCCAAACCATGTCAAGGTGCGATTGCAAAACCACCGTTTTACGGTTTTCCATACCTTTTGTAGCAGGTTTTTTAATAATTACATTTTGTATCGGATCAACGATAGTTTCTAAACCTAATCTATTTCCAAAATCAACCATAAACTGGATGACTTTTTCTTCCTTTTTTGAACCGCGAGGAACGGCATTTAAATCGGAAAAATTTTTCCATAAGGCTTTGGGCTCTAAATTTCTTATTGCTTTGTTCATCTCTTTTGTGAGTTATAAAGTTAAAAGTTAAAAAGTTAAAAGTTCTTGGTTAAGAAGTGTGTGTACTTTACAAACTTTAAGAACTTTATAAACTTTTCACTATTAGGCAAATTTACATACTTTTAATGAGACTTCTGTTTTCTATTTGTAGAATAATCTCGTAATATTGCAACTTGCAAATAAAACAAATGACTTACGCAGAAAATATATTAGAAACTATAGGTAATACACCGCTTGTAAAGCTCAATAAAATCGTTGAAGATGTTGATGCCTTAGTTTTGGCAAAAATGGAAACCTTTAATCCGGGGCATTCTGCCAAAGACCGCATGGCTCTAAAAATGATTGAAGACGCAGAAGCCGATGGACGCTTAAAACCTGGTGGCATTATTATAGAAGGAACTTCCGGAAATACAGGTATGGGTTTAGCCATGGCGGCAATTATAAAAGGCTATAAATGTATTTTTGTCATAGCAGACAAACAATCAAAAGAAAAAATAGATGCGCTTAGGGCTATGGGTGCAAAAGTAGTAGTTTGTCCTTCTGCGGTTGAACCTAATGATCCTCGCTCCTACTATTCAGTTTCTAAACGTTTGGGTGAAGAAACAACAAATTCATGGTACGTCGATCAATATAACAATCTTTCCAACACAAAAGCACATTACGAAAGCACGGGACCTGAAATATGGGAACAAACCGATGGTAAAATCACACATTTTGTCGTTGAAGTCGGTACAGGTGGCACCGTTTCAGGAATTTCAAAATATCTAAAAGAAAAAAATCCTGATATAAAAGTTTGGGGAATTGACACCTATGGATCTGTTTTTAAAAAATATCATGAAATCGGAATCTTTGATGAAAAAGAAATATACCCGTATGTAACGGAAGGAATAGGCGAAGATATTTTACCCGGTAATGTCGATTTTTCTTTAATTGATGGATTTGAGAAAGTGACCGATAAAGATGGTGTTATTTATACCATAAAACTAGCCAAAGAGGAAGCCTTATTTTTAGGAAATTCTGCAGGTTCTGCAATCAAAGGTCTATTGCAATTAAAACATCACTTTACAAAAGACGATGTGGTTGTAATATTATTTCACGATCATGGAACACGCTATGTCGATAAAATGTTTAATCCGGATTGGGTTAAGAAAATGGGGTATGGGTAGTCAGTAGTTGGTAGTCAGTAGTTGGTAGTTGGTAGTCAATGAACTAAAGACTAAAGACTAAAGACTAAAGACTAAAGACTAAAAACTAAAGACTAAAGACTAAAGACTAAAGACTAAAGACTAAAGACTAAAGACTAAAGACTAAAATTAATAAATAGAAAAGAAAATTGGATAGTTATTTAAATAAAGTTTTCTACAAATCAGCGGATAAGATGGCTGAAGTGCTTGATAATTCGGTAGATTTAATTGTGACTTCTCCGC
>JAUVOS010000033.1 GCA_030599055.1 Lutibacter sp. | reverse complement strand
TTGAACAGATATTACGAACATTACCCATGTTGTACGTAAAATTCTGCGCTCGTGTTGTTTGTAGATACTTGTTTAAATCAACTCTATAAGTGCCTTTCTCTTTTATTTTTTTCAATTGATAGGAAGCCATTATCGCGATACCGGGCATGGCTACCTTCTTTGGAACTTCACTTTTTGTTGTTTTTGTAGCAGTCTTTTTGCTGGTTGATGTTGATTTGCCGACTACTCCTTTTTTTTGTTTTCCTTTTGGAGCTTTAATTGCAGATCGTTTTTTGCTTTTTCTTTTTTTACTAGCTTTTGAAATTGCTTTTTTCTTAGCTTTGCTACCTTTTATCGACCTTTTTTTAGCTGTGTTTTCAATACGTTTATTTTCAGCCTTTTTCTCTTTTGTTGACTTATCCAGCATAGCCGTTGCTCTTTCCAATGCCGACTTTTTATTTTTTGAATTGGGCTGGATCATGCTTGCGTTCCCTACCTTATTAAAAAGCAAATTAGTCAAGTGATCGTAGGCTACTTTTTTTAATTTGTTCAATTCTTCATCATTTCCTACTTGTGTAACCTTAATGACCCTATTCTTTTCTAATTCTTTCATTGCGATATCAATCTCACCTCCAAATACCGGTGATGCAATACCTGCTTCAAAAGTTTGATGTTTGTACATATTTGCCAAATCTGCTTCAATTTTAACTCGTTTTGGGGATTGATACCCCAACATTTCCATTTCAAAATAGATTGAAAAATCAGGAGTGGTTGTTTTAAAAGATTCCCATAATATCTTGGATCCCAATTTATTTAGTTGTACTGATATCGCTGAGCTTTGATTTTCAAGAATAGGTGCATTTCCTATACCTACAACTTGTTTAGTAAACTCACCACCAGGTTTTGCAAATGAAGAAATTAATGAAACTCGACCGGATTTAAAGACAACCGGTCCCACAATTTTTCCCTTTGCGTTAATACGTCTAAGGCTTCTTTGTGCATCTTTTATCTGTTCATCGGTAACCTTAAGCTCTACGACAACATGGACAATACCACCACCATAGGAACTCTCCGAAATAGCAGTATTCAAATTATCTGCAGTTTTTTCATTTTTAACATAACGTATAAATGAAAATTGTGGCGTATTATCCTTATGTAATGCCAAACGTGGTTTATCCGGTAAATAGTAGTAGTTATTTCCCATTTTTAGATTTTCATCTAACTCGGGATACAACGTCAACTCTCCTGCTCTAATCGGCTTATCTAGTAATATTTGTTGAGCACTTGTTGTAAAGGATGTTATAAAAAGTAGGAGTATAACAATCCTTTTTAAAATTGTTTTCATGTGTTTAAATTTTATTTTTTAGCGGTAACACATGGTGTTCGCTATTAATCATTCCCCTTGGTGTCAAAATTGTACACGCTCGTTTCATCTTTTTATTATTAATTATTACTAATCTGTTTTTACAATTTTTAATACATCTTTAAACTTGTCTAGAATAGAGTTTGTTTTGTTTTCACCATCCGAACTAGGTTTAGATATTGTTTCGTATGCCTCTATAGCTTTATCAATAAAATCTGAATCCTCATTTTTTAATTCTTCAGGAATAGATGCATATACATAATCGTCATTGATTTTTACATCCCAACCTAATGCTAATTTTCCTATATTTGATTCTTTATGGGTCAAAATAAGTTGATAAGCATAACCTTGTGTATCTTTATCGGTATAAATAGTTTTTTCGACTAATCCCTCATCCTGAAGAATTTTTAAAGAAATATTATCTTCAACTTCTTTTCCATATTTGTAGTATCTTACTTGTAAGGTAGCCCTACGGAATCCCATATCAACCAATTCTTGTGCATCAGCTTCAAATTCAATAGTTCTTGGAACAATCGGTGGATAGAGTGTAACTCCTTCCCAGTCTCCTTTTTGGTATGGAGGGTTTTCTGGATAAATGTTTCCTCCTCGTAAACTCCATTGTGTTTTATATTCATACACATCAGCATTTTTATCTTCTCCACGTGCGTAATTAATAGCACCGGTTATACCATTTTCTTCTAAATAAGCCCTATCTATAGTAAGTGATTTTTTAAAGTCATTACCTGAGTTTCTTTTTTTACGTACATTAACAGTGACATAATTAATTTCATCTTTAAAAATATCTTCAGCATCTAAGTCTAATACAAAATTAATGCTACGGTGTTGGAAAAAAGGATCATTTAAAAATACGGTACTTACACATTTTTCATTGTCTCTAACGCCATCATACCAGCTGGCAAGATTTCCCGTAACAGAAAAATATTTATTGACTGCTAGTTTGGCATCAAAACGAAAAGTTTTAGTACCACTTTTAAAATTTGATTTAAAGAAAGTTCTGTTGTAAGTATATTTTTTTCCGTATTTTATATTAGGCATGGCTTCTTTTTCTTGAGGAGAAGGCGGAACCAGTTCATCTGTTTCAGTTGTATTTGACATCTTATCTAAAAAATAATCATAAAAAGCTTCTCTCATTTTTGTAATACGATCATCTGACATCCCTTCTTCCCATTTTAGGGTGATAAAATCATTTTTAACAAAACTCTCAACAGACTCGTGCATTTCGTCATAAGATCGACCTGTTACTTCTGTTTTTCTACCAATATGGGTATCAATAATAAATCCAAACATTCCTCCTCTAGATTTCTTTTTTGTGCCTTTGACATAGGCAGCAGAATCTTTTTCAAATTGTGTTTTCATTTTATCCCAGTGGATTTTTGCATAACCCTTAGCTCCAGGCATTCTTACGGTGTATTTAAATCCTAACTCAATTGATAAGTCGGTAATTGAACGTCCTTTTTCAAAGGTTGCAGCTAACAACTGAGCTCCATTAGCATCCAATTTTGTGGCTACTGCAATTTTAGAACCGGGTAAAGTAGGTGCTTTTGATGATGTTATAACTGTGGGAGCCATTTCATTGTCAGATAAAACAGCAGAAATTACTCTAAAAGATTGATCCCCATCGGGAACTACATCAGCTGCTCCTTTTAACAGGCTACCCTTTTCCGCTCCCTGCTTTCCTGTTTTTAATATTAGATCTACTTCTGCTCGTTGTGTTGGAGTTAATCCCCATTCCATGAGCATATGTAGTAAAGCACCGCTAATACCTCCTTGATCTGCGGTTTCATCTGTCGTATACTTTAAAAACATAAATTGTGGTGTTCCATCTGGTTTTACAGATAGTCTTGGTTCTGTTGGTAAATAATAGTAGTTTTTGCTCTTTTTGTCTGAAAGACTAATAGCTTTTCCAAACAAAGTTACTTGTGTACCATCACTTAAAGTAAGTGACAATTTGTTTTCGTTGTCTAATACTTGGGCAGTAATGCTTGATGATTTGATTGCAAAAAGACTAAAAACTACTAGTATGATTGTCAGTTTAAAAATGTTTGTTCTCATAATTTCAATATTAAATGATTACAGTATTAAGGTTTGTAAATTTTGTTTTATGATTATAGTTTTTTTGTAAATACTTCCATTTGATTTTTTAAACGAAACTAAAAAACGCATAATAATATATGTTTCGTTTTGTTCTTTTCTATTATGAAATAATTCATCGATTTTTAGTGCATCTTCTTTAGTAAACTTATATGCAACAGCAATTTTTGAATTAGGAGTTAGTGGTACGTTTCCTTTGCTCGCTAAAGCTTTATTTAAAATTTCACTCAATTTATTCTTCCCTTGAATTTCAAAATCATCTTTATTTTTCTCTGCTAAAACTACTCCCATAAGCTTTGCGTTACTTCCTGCTTTTGATTTTAGTAAAAGTTGTGCTTCATTTTTTTGACTTTTGCTTAAACCCCAACTTACCAACCAATGCATTATAGCTCCTTTAATTTTCTCGTTTTCATCCTTATAGACTAGTAAAGAATAAGACTTATCTCCTGATTTTGTTATTGGAAAATTGATGTTTGTAGGTAAATAATAATATGTATCTGAATCTATTGTAGTCATGGAATAAGCCTTATAACAATTTAGTTCTATACCATCTTTTAAGCGTATTGTTTGCTTAGAGTTTTCTAAAAGCAATTGTGCTTGTATGCTTTGAAGCATAAAGATTGTTAAGATACCATATATTATTATCTTTTTCAATTTTCGGGTATTTCGTCTATAAAAATCAATCCATAGTTGTCTTTGCCTTCTTTATTTAAACGCGGCTGATCTTTAAAAAACCATGCAACATCATAATCAATTTCATCTTGTCCTTTAGGTAAAGTTATTTCAAAATATTTATCTGTAAGTTTATCTGTAGGATAAATTGTTAAGCTTTCACTATTTCTATTTCCAAAAAAATCATAAGATATCTTTGTAGAAATAGCTCGTACATTTTGTGCTTTTAATTGTTCTAAATCTCCAACTAATTCAATTTTCTTTCTTTCAAAAGGCACATATAAATTTATCATGGCAGCAGATTGAATCTTCCAATCACTTGTATATGTTGCACCTCCAATAAATTTCCATATTGTTTGGTATTCATATTCAAGCCATTTGCTTTTATTAGTATCTTTATGATTTAAATAGGTCATTGAGATTCCTCCTATATTTGTATTATGAGAAACCTTAGTTATTAAAACTTCTTTTATAGTTTCGGAATTATCTTGATGTTGTTTTCTGATTTTTACAGTAACACTATTGATCATTTTTTCAAATTCTCTTTCTACAGTTCCATCAATGCCAACGTATACATCTCTTTGTTGAAATGCTGGATCCCATAATGGTACATCTTTAAAGATACTTTCATTACTTCCATATTTTTTATATAAATCGCCGATATTAAATGTGATAAAATGATTCCTATCAATACGACTTCTGCCTTTAAACTCCATATGTGTTTTTCCAACTGTACGATGTTCTTTCTGTTTATAAGCAACATTCAAACTAAAATTTGAAATATTTCCTTTTCCTTGTTTTCCTTTTGATTTAAGCAATGAACTTATCATATTTTCCACACCTCCTTTTTCTGCTTTAGGCAACTGTTCTAAAGGAACTTTTTTGTACATCATTTCTATAAGTTTATTATAGGCTGTTTGCACCAAGCTTTCCATTGCATCATCACTACCTACACTTGAAAGCTTTATAGCACTATCTCTACGTAGATTGTCAAGTGAGACACCTACATCAGCTTTGAGAAAGTATAGATTACCACCTACACTAGCTTGTTGACTTTTTCTTACCTCAGACCAATCCACATCGAGTGTTGCTTCATAAGAATCTGTTAAGCCAGAAAAGGATAATTCAAAGATTAATGACACATCAGGAGTTGCCATTTTTAAACTTTCTAGTAATAGTTTTGATTTTACTGCATCTACATTGAAAGACAAAGCCAACTTACTGTTCTCAAGAATAGGAGCTTCGCCTGAACCAATTATTTTATTTTCCTTTACACCAGATTCTGAATTTAATATCGACGATACTAAAGTATATCTACCTTTGTCAAAAATTACGGGACCTCTGATAAATATTGAATCATTTTTAAATTTATTTCGTAAAAAAGTTTCGGCATTATCAACTTTTTCTTTGGGTGTATCATATAAAACTAAGAAATGTAAAATTCCTCCTCCATCAGCTTCTGTTATTGTGTTGACCTGATTTTCAGAAGGTTTCTCTAACACATATCGCATATAGGAAAACTGTGGAAGATCATTCTCTTTTAAAGCTAAATGAGCGTCTGAGGATAAATACACATAGGTATTAGGCTCTTTATCTACAGGGAAACACCATAATCCATCGGCATTTGTACCTTGATCTATCAATAAATTTTGCGCATTAGTTGTTAATGCAAATAATAAAACAAAAAGTATTTTAAATATGTATTTATATAGCATTGTTTTATTTTTAAGTCTATTCTTGTGGAGGCATTAAAAAAATATAATCTCCTTCTAAAGGAACAGCTTGTTGCTGTTTTTGTTCGTTACCCATATACCATGTTACTTGATATATGATAGGTTCATTTTTGTCGTAATAAAGATTCACTTTAGAAGTATTCTCCACATCATCTGCTCTTAGTATTAACATCTTTTGAGATTTTGCTTCACCATTTAAAATAACAAAGAAACGAATGGTACACGAATTCACGTTTTCTTCTTTAAAAATAGTTCTATCCGCATCAACAGAAACTATTTTTTTTACAAAAGGAGGATTTAAAGCAACTGAAGCTTCGTTGGATTCTAACCATCCATCAGCATCTGGAATTTTAATACTATTTTCTTCTCCTTTTAGATTCCAATTTAATTTGTACTCATAATCTAGCCATTCAGATCCCATAATTCCCAATCTTGGGTAAGAAATTGTTTTATAACTAATACCATTGACTAAATCATCTCTTTTAAGGATAATATCTCTTGTTACATCATTTTGATTTTCATTGTATTTTTTCTTAAAAGTAACTGTAACACTATTTAGCACTTCATTAAAGGACTCTATATAATTTCCATCTAATTGAAAAAGAACATCTCTTTTGGAAAAATCAACATCTTCTAAGTTTACAATTCTAAAATATTTATCTCCATTTTCTTGTTGAAGTGTTCTGTATAATCCACCAATATTTCCCGAAGAAAAGACGGGCACCTTAATAGTAGTAGCTTTACTGAGGTTTAAATAGAATTTATTTACTTTGATATCCTCTCTTTTTTTAATGACCAACTGATTATCTGAAACATATTTTTCATTTCGCGCACCTCCAAATACCTTACTAAACCAACCTCTTTTTTGACGCCCTTTTATTTGTCCTTGTTCAACTGTAGTTTCTTTTTGTGGTTGTTTTGACCAACCTGTTTTAGCATCAAACATTTGTGCCATTAGTTTGTCTGTAATAATATCGAGTATGGCTTGTACATCATCTGTTTTAACACCCAAGCCTTTTGAACGGTCAAAAACCTCAATATTAATCACTTGATTTTGTAGCATTTCATCTGATATATCTCTAAGCTGACGCTTTGAATATTCTTCTTGGTAACTGTATAATTTACTAAAATGTTCATAAATGGTTGCCATTTCTGCTGTAACTACCGCGTTATAAGCTTTAACCTTTGCTTCATAATAGCCATTTACAACGACCGAAACATCGGATGTTTCACCTTGCAATGATTCCCATAAAAGTGTTGCTCCTTCTTGGTTTAATTTAGCTGCTATTGCGGCTTTTGATCCAGGTAATAAGGGTGCGTGACCTGAGGTAACTAACTTTGAAGTAAATGAGTTCTCTCCTTCTGTATCTGTTAAAATAGAAGAAACTATTTTAAAACTAGCAATACCTTCCTCTCCATTTTCTAATACTTGTCGTAAAGGAACAGGACCTGCAATATGCCCGCCCCCTACTTTTTCTTGAAGTTCTATTTCTAATTCATCAATAAGATCCTCTGGTAAATCAAATTGAATAAGCGCATGAAATAAACCACCACTCGCGTTACCATCTTGGCCTATATATTTGATACACATAACTTCCAAATTACCATTATCGTTTGTGGATATACGCGGATAATCCGGCAGATAATAATAGGCTGTCTCATCTTCACTATCTTGTAGTAACTGAATACCATTGATGATAACTCTACCTTCATCATATTTTACTTGTGCTCTCGTATTTATTGATAAAAAGATGATAAATAATATGGATATGGTAACTCTAAAAATCGCATTTGAATAATTCATAATTGCAGCCTTAAATGATTATTAAAATATGAGTACATTTTGTGTGCGAAAAAAAATATTTCACTTTTTATTGATAAAAAGCTAATAAATATTCAGCAAAATTACAACAGAACATACTTTTACACCTTAGGTAAACTCCCGTATCTACATAGGAGAAACCCTTTTTTTTTTGGTGCAAAAATTAAAATGAAGGTTTTAGAAAGAATTAGAATGTTACGTTTAGACATGAAAATATATAAAACAGTTAGCATCTTGCACCATATATGTTTCAAATTTACAAAAAATCTACCAAATCGAGATTTAATAGAAAATATATTGAAAAATAATTTAGGCTTATTTATTGATAAAAAATTACAGTACAACATGTTAAATTAACTCTTATCTTTTCTGCCATTTTTAAAGGAATAAATAATAAATCAGTAACTTTGAAGCTAATTAAATTCAAATTTTTGTTTTAATTAATACTGTTGATATTTTAGTTGGGCATACTATTTTTATTTGTATTTATTCTATAATTAATCAATCGATTGGGACATTCTTATTTTGAAATACGAAACCCAATAGATTAAAATATATTGGATAATACAACTTTGTTTTATAACGATAAAAAGCCCCAATATGTTTACTTGTACTGGGCTGTTAGTAACATAGACTGAGTATGCTAAATTAAGTGTCCATTCTTTGCAAAATTCACCTATATTCTATCTGCTATCACAACGAAAACCAATTGTTTTATTTTGAAAGCATTTATAAAAATATTTTTTATTTAGAATTGTTATAAATAAAAATATAATTATAAATTTGCACATTCATTTATAAAATTTATTAATTTTTTTATAGTTACTTTAAGCATTGCAGACAAATAATAAAAATAATATTCATAAACTAGTTTCCTACTTCTTGGTAGGGATTATAGTGCTGTTAAATGCAAATCGTGCTATTTACACGCACGCACATATACAAGAGGATGGAACAATTATACACCATGCACATCCATACGAAAAGTCATCTGATTCCCATCCATTTCAATCACACAAACACACAAATTCACAATTACTATATTATCAAAATATTGAAATACTTTTTCTCACATTATCTATACTCTTTAGTGTACTACTAGTTTATGAATACCTAACAATACTTATATTTCAAATTAACAAAGGGTTTTCTTTTAAACCCGTGAACCTTTATAAAGGTAGAGCACCTCCCTTAATAACATAAGACTTTCACCTAAAAATAAATTTTTCGAATTATTCAACACAATATTTCATATAAACATTGTGTAGATAGTTTAATTTTTAACTTTAAAATTCATGCAATTATGAATAGACCATATATAATTATGGTATTATTTTTAGTATCATTAATACAAATTACATACGCACAAAAAACAAAAACTGATGCAAATATTATAGGTCATGTAGTTTGCTGTGGCAAACACATACCTTACGCAACGATTAGTGTAAAAGGAACCACGATTGGTATAACAACAGATGAATCCGGGCATTATCATTTGATAAATTTACCGGTTGGAGAACTGACAATTGTAGCCCAATCTTTAGGTTACAAACCACAAGAAAAAACAATTTCGATAAATACTGAAGAAACAAAGGAGCTGAAATTCGAACTGGAACAGGATGTTCTCGGTATTGAGGAAGTGGTTATTAGCGGTAGTAAAGAAGCTACAAAGAGAAAACAATCTGCAGTAATAGTCAATTTAATCTCAGCAAAACTTTTTAGCACAACTCAATCCGTTACGCTAAGTGAAGGATTGAACTATTGCCCGGGCTTACGAATGGAAAACAATTGTCAAAACTGTGGTTTTTCACAAATAAGAATGAATGGAATGGAAGGACCATATTCTCAAATACTAATCAATAGTCGTCCAATTTTTAGTGGCCTTGCCGGAGTTTATGGTTTGGAATTAATCCCTTCAAACATGATAAAACGTGTAGAAGTTATACGAGGTGGTGGTTCTGCTTTATATGGAAGTAATGCCATAGCAGGAACAATTAATCTTATTCTTAAAGATCCAACAAACAATACTTATGAATTGGGAATGAATTCTAGTTTGACGGGTATTGGAACCGATTCAGATAAAGCAACAGCTGATCATTCTATAAACTTTAATGCCTCTTTAATCTCGCCGGACAATAAAACCGGTTTTTCTCTATATGGTTTTTTCCGTGATAGAGAAGCTTTTGATGCAAATAATGACCTTTACAGTGAAATGGCCTCCTTAAAGAATACAACGATAGGAACACGATTATTTCATCGTATAGGAACAAGAAGTAAACTAATCGGAGATTTTTTTAACATTAAAGAGAATAGACGTGGAGGTGATCGATTTGAATATCCGGAACACGAAGCCAATATTGCCGAATCGCTTAAGCACAACCTAACAACAGGAGCCTTAACCTATGAACAATATTTTAGAGAAAATGATTTGTTCTCTATATTTGCTTCAGGGCAAAAAGTTGATAGAGATTCCTATTATGGAGCCGAACAATCATTAAGCGATTATGGTAACACAAAAGATTTCTCTTATTCTGCCGGGATACAATACAATGCAAAATTTGAGGAATCGACTCTTATTTTTGGGGCTGAAAATAATGCTTCTCAATTAAAAGATACAAAACTTGGTTTCTTTGATGTAGATGAAAATACACATACAGACAATGTCATCATAGCTGATCAAACTACTAATACACTTGGTGTTTATTCACAATATGAAATCAATTGGAATAAGTTGCAAGCTTCTGTAGGTGTCAGATTTGATAATTATAGTATCAAAGACTTAGAGTGTAATACAGATGATAAAACAGGGAATGTCCTTAGCCCAAGACTTACTTTTAAATATGATATAATGGATTATTTACAAGCAAGAGTCAGTTATTCACAGGGTTACCGTGCCCCTCAAATATTTGATGAAGATTTACATATAGAAACTTCAGGTTCTCGTAAAATTATCCATATCAATAGTCCTGATTTAAAACAAGAAACAAGTCATAGTTATATGGCGTCATTTGATTTTAACAAGCGCTTTGATGAGCTTTCGATTGGTTTGTTAATCGAAGGTTTTTACACACAGCTTAACAATCCATTTGCAAACGAATATAGTGAAGCTGATGAAGAAGGCACAATTGTCTACACAAGGATTAATGCAAAAGGAGGAGCTAATGTCCAAGGCGTAAATATTGAATTAAAAATTATCCCAACCTATAATCTGTCTTTTAAAACCGGGTTTACCTTACAACAAAGCCTTTACGAAGAAGCACAAGAATTTAATGAAACGAGCTTCTTTAGAACACCGCAAGATTATGGGTATTTCAATTTTGATTGGCAAGCTACACACAACTTAGGATTTTCATCGACAGGAAATTACACAGGAAAAATGCTTGTACCTTATTTTGGATTACAAATACATGATCCTAACGCAGGTGAATTGAGAAAAGTAAACAGCTTTTTTGATTTAGGATTAAAGCTTAGATATGACATAAAATTAAATGGAGCCAAACTAAGATTTTTTACAGGAGTTAAAAATGTATTTAATTCATATCAAAATGATTTTGATAATGGAATTAATCGTGATCCCGGATATATCTATGGTCCTATGACCCCAAGAAGTATCTATTTTGGATTAAAATTTGGAAACTTTCTTCAATAAATAAACGAAGTGATACGATGGTATTCAACTATCGTGTCACTTGTTTTTCATCGTTTCTACCAGATATTAAAAAATTTCAACACGAATGAATTTTTAAGCTAAATTTATATAATAAATAAGTAAATTTGCTGATGCACAATAATTCATTTTGAAGTATGACCTGGTTTAAAAACGATAAAAAGGAAAAACGCTATAAATTAAAAAGTCTCAATACTTTTGCTTGGGATAGAGCCATTAGTAATAAAAAAAAATACAGAAGGGTATTTGATAAAAATGAAATTAATTATCTCAGTATTTCTCTAGAATTCTACAATAAACTCTTTGATGAAGAAGATTGGAAAACCACCGTTACTTTTAAAGCATACAGCCTTAAGGGTGATGAAAAGAGAAAGGAACTTTGTAGCAGTTCGAAAGAATATGAAGTGAAAAAGGATAAAAATATCTTACTATATGAATATGGTTGGGGGCATGATGATTATGGGCATTTTTGGGAACAAGGCAATTATTTATGGGAAGTATTTATTGATGATATCCTTGTTGGAACCACAGAATTCCGTATTGAAGATGTCGGTAGAGTTACAACAAATAAAAATCCTTATTTTGAAATAGTTTCACTTAAAACCTACGAAGCTCCAAAAGGAGATGTCGAAGAAGATAAACGCGTCTATCTAAAAGAATTCCACCAAAAGGATTCTCGATATGTCATGGCTGAACTAAAGTTGCATTCAAAACTTTCGTATGATTGGAATTGTGAATTATTCTTTAATTTTTATGATGATTCAGGACTTCTAGTGGGTGTTTCAGATATCCTAAGTATCATAACGCCAGATAAAAACCAGGATGAGGTTTCGATAATTACAGCTGGTTGGGGAAATCCGGATGGCAATATGTGGTTGCATGACAACTATCGTATTGAAGTTGTTTTTATGGATACCGTAGTAGCGATGATTCCTTTTAAAGTTGGTGAAAAAAAAGTAGAACGCTTTAGTGAATTTGAAGCATTGATCAATGAAGAAGTGTCCCAATTTTATGAACCCAGTGCTTTTGATGATGTAATTAAAAAAGCCGCTGATAGTGTATTATTAGACGATGCTGTAACTAAAAAAGAAAAAACGGAAACAAAGAAAAAAGACCTTGAAGTTGACAACAGACCATTAGAAGAAATATTAGATGAATTGGATGAACTAATAGGTTTAAAGAAAATTAAAAACAAAATTAGAGAGTATATTGATTATGTAACCTATTTACAATACCGTAAAGATAAGGGGATTAAAGAGGAAGAAGAGATTAATTTACACAGTGTTTTTACGGGTAATCCGGGAACAGGCAAAACAACAGTTGTCAAATTGCTCGGTGGTATTTACCATGCTATGGGCATTCTTTCCAAAGGACATGTACTGACCGTAGCTAGTAATGATCTTATCGCCGGTTATGTGCGACAAACAGGAGAAAATACAAAAAAGAAAATTGAAGAAGCTCGTGGTGGTATTCTATTTATCGATGAAGCCTATATGCTTTTTAAAAAGGATTCTCCTAATGATTTTGGTCCTGAAGCCATTGCTGCTTTGATAACTGAAATGAGTGATGGACCCGGTGATATTGCTATTATGGTAGCAGGTTATCCTAAAGAAATGGAAGGTTTTATCAATTCCAATCCGGGATTAAAGTCGCGTTTTCGCACCTACTATCATTTTGATGATTTTACACCGACAGAATTGGTTAAAATCGCTAAATATGCCGCTAAAAAGAAAGATGTTATTCTAAATAAAGATGCCGAAATAAAACTAAAAAAACTAGTTACCGAAGCCTACAGAAAACGCGATCAAAGCTTTGGTAATGCTCGATTAGTACATTCGATGGTTGATGAAGCAAAAATGAATTTGGGAATACGACTCGTCAGAGAGTACAAGGAAGCGGAAATCACTAAAGAACTACTAACACTTATTCAAGAGCAAGATATTGCCGATTTATCTCAAAAAGGGCTCAATGAACGGCTTAAATTAGATGTAGATACGGCTTTATTAGAAGAAGCTTTAAGCGAATTAGATTCCCTAACAGGATTGATACAAATCAAGCAAGAAGTACAAGAATTGATTCGTTTAACCAAGTATTATAGAGAAAGTGATCGGGATATTCTAAAAGCTTTCTCTTTACATTCTGTCTTTTTAGGGAATCCAGGTACGGGTAAAACAACAATTGCTCGAATTATGGGTAAAGTATATAAAGCATTAGGTTTGTTAGAAAGAGGTCATTTAGTAGAAGCCGATGGTGGTGATTTAATCGCTGGTTTTGTAGGACAAACCTCCATTAAAACCAAAGATTTGATTAAAAAAGCCATGGGTGGCATCTTGTTTATTGACGAAGCTTATGCTATTACAGAAAGCTCAAATACTAGTGGTAATGACTTTGGCAAAAAAGCCATTGCAGCCCTTATCAAAGAAATGGAAGATCATCGTGGTGAATTCGGACTCATCGTCGCTGGTTACACTGATAATATGAAACGTTTTTTAGAAACCAATCCTGGGATGAAATCTCGTTTTGACAGAACTTTCCACTTTTTAGACTTTACGGAAGATGAGCTTTGGAAAATTGCAGTTAGCATGTTTGCTAGTAAAGGTTTAAAAGCAGATGACAAAGCCAAAAAACATATCAAAACCTATATAAGTCATCTTTATCAAAACCGAAGTAAATTCTTTGGAAATGCCCGTTCTATCCGTAAAATGGTTGAAAAATCCTTTAGAAATCAAGAATTAAGAATGGCGAACCTAGAGAAGGCTAAACGAACCAAAAAGATTATGGCAACTTTGGTTTTAGATGATGTGTTGGAGTTTGATGCTAGCAAAATTGAAATTAGTAAACGAAAAAGTGTGGGGTTTAGGTAGGAAATCATTATTGACCGATAAAAGATAAAAGACCGCTTCGCTCATAGATAAAAGATAAAGGACTGCCTATTTAACCAATAGATAATCTGTTATTTACCTAAAATATATTTTCGTTTGATAGCATAATTTAGAGAATTTCTTGTAAAAATTGATTAGCATGGTGTCAAATTTGTTAAACCTTTCACTCCCTTTATTCTCATGGAAAACAGGTTTTCATGTTTTTTTACTCGAACGCTACTAGTAAGAAATATTGATATATTACTTCGGTTTTATGACACTTATTGACCATAAAAACTAGTAATATCAAACCAAAATTCTCGATAACAATATTGAGTGAGTTCTAAAGTCTTTGCCATAAACCATTCCTTATCAAAATCGGGTTTGCGGCCATTTTCTTTCCATTCTATTATTCGACTTTTCCATGCCTCATAAGGTAATGCTGTAATTTTAATAGTAAGTTTATCAAAATATCGATCATTTTCTTTTAGTGTTTCTTGCTTATACAACTTCCAATGTACATCTCTGTACCCGTTTTTTTCATCCTGTAAATATGTAAATTCTAAATCAATTCGTTTGGAAACAATACTATATTCCAGTCCTACTCCATCAAATGCTTCTCCTTGAGGTATCACAGAATCATTTTTATCAATAATAATGGCATCCTCTTTTGTAAACCCCCAACCTCCCTTTATTGGCATTTCTTCTTTTGGAAAAGTATAGGATGCACAGACTTCTCTTAATGAAGTTTGCGTATTTATTTGTTTTACATTTATTTCTTTCATGGTTCAATTAAATATTTGTTCACTCAATAATCT
>JAUVOS010000198.1 GCA_030599055.1 Lutibacter sp. | reverse complement strand
CCTCCAATTCTTGTTGATGCGGTAGGTCGAAATCCATCACTAGCCGTTGATAATGACAACAATATACACCTGGTTTATAAAAATGGAGGAACAAATGCTTATGACATACTGCACAGAGTGTACAACAATGGCGTCTGGGGCAATGCAAATAACGTGTATAGTGATGTTAATTATGTCGCTGCCATTTCACGACCTGTGATTGCAATTGACTCTGATAATAACATGCATTGTGTTTGGCAAAGAGCTGGTTTTACATCAACTCCTAATGCTGAAATATGGTACAATAAATATACAATTGCTGAAGGTTGGGGAACAGATTATACAAATATTAGTAATTCATATGGCGCATCTGAATACCCGACACTTTCGATTGATAATGACAATAATATATATGTATTTTGGAAGGATTCGGGTGAAGTTATTAGTAATGACAAAATGGTTCTTTACAAAAAATTTACTGTCGGTATCGGTTGGGATACAGATTATACAAATATTAGTAATACTTCCGGAAACGGAAGCTATGCAACAATGGATCCTTGTGCAACAACAGATAGTAATGGAACTATTCATCTTGTTTGGAAAGATTCAGAACCAGGAAACCGCGAAATTTTATATAAGAAATGTGTAAACGGAGTTTGGGATGTCGATTACACCAATATCAGCAATACAACAGAGGCATCTGCACATCCATCTATTTCAGTTGATGAGCAAGGTAATTTATATGTTTTTTGGGCTGAAAAAATAGGAGGAATCTATTATGAAATTGTTTATAAAAAATACGATACAAATATTCAAACTTGGTCGGATCTTATTAATATTAGCAATACAACAAATGTTGAATCAGAACATCCAAATACACCAAGTATAATTAACAATTCCATATCAGTAATTTGGACAGAAGGAGATGCTTCACCATTTTCAATTATGTATAATGGAGAATCACTTCTCAATATTTTTGATGAAAATATCAATGATTATTCCGTCAATATTTTTCCGAATCCTGCCTCAAAGGAAATTATTATTCAAGGAAATGATATACAATTTGTTAGTATAACAAATAATATTGGACAAATTATTAAACAATTTACGGAAAATAATTTAACTTCATTAAACGCTGATACTAAGCAATTTGCAATTGATATAAGCGACCAATTAAAAGGTATTTATTTTTTAAATATAAGAATAAATGGAAATTATTATTTAAAAAGAATTATAATAAAATAAAGTAATAGTTGAGAACACAATTTCAGAAATACAAAATATATATAGGAGTTTTATTACTAGGAATTATTTGGGGTTCAACATGGTTGGCGATCAAGTTTGGACTTGAAAAATCTCCTCCGTTTTTTGCTGCTGCTTTACGATTTATTTTTGCATTTATAATTTTGTTTATTTGGCAAAAAATTAAAGGATATACATTTCCTAGAGATATAGAATACTGGAAGAATACCACCATTATTGCTCTATTTATGTTTATAATTCCTTATGCAATGGTATATTGGGGAGAACAGTATATTTCATCGGGTTTATCTGCTGTTCTCTTTTCTTCTCAGCCATTATTTGTTGTAATATTTGCTCATTATATTTCAAAAACAGAAAAAGCCGGAATTAATAAAATAGTGGGACTTTTAATCGGGCTATTCGGATTATTTCTCATCTATAAAGATACTATAGATTATACTAAACCTCAAAGCTTTCAAGGAATGACAGCCTTATTGCTCGCTGCAGCAAGTGCCGCTTTAGGACTTGTTTTGTTGTCAAAGAAAAAACATAATGTAGATCCTGTACCGGAAGTTATGATACATCTCGGAATTACTGCAATTGCATTTGTTTTAATGTCTTTGTTATTTGAAGAAATCCCTGAGAATATTTTTTCTTTAAAATTATGGATTAGCATCAGTTATTTAGCAGTTTTTGGCACTGCATTTGGCTTTATTTTATATTATTGGATAGCAAAACATACAACTGCTTTTCTTACCTCTTTTTCCATTTTTATTTCTCCTGTTTTTGCAGTATTTTTAGGATGGTTAGTTTTAGATGAAACAATGAATATTATTGGGATATTAGGTGTTCTACCGGTGCTTGTAAGCGTGATTGTTACTCAGATAAAGAATAAAAGCTCACAAATAAATTAGGATAACTAGTTAAACTATTTACTAAATTTTAACAATCTACATTTACAAATACTCATAAATTAACGCCATTTCATAGCCCTTTTGTTGTAGATACAAAGAAAGCTTTTGTTTTCTTTCAAAATCATTTTTAGCTTTAATTTTTGGTCGTTGTTTAGTTGCTAAGCTTTGAATTGTTTCACAATATTCTTTTTCATCAATTACTAAAAATCCCTTTTTTATATTCGCATTTGAAATACCTTTTTGAAGTAAAGCTTGTCTGATTTTCATCTTTCCCCATTTATTTATTCGAAATTTTCCACTGACAAAACTTTTTGCATAACGTTCCTCATTTAAGAAATCATTATCTTGTAAAGAAGTGATAATTATTTGACACGCTTCAGCGTCTATATCCATACTTTGAAGCTTTTGCTCAACTTCAAGCTGTGTACGCTCTTGGTAACTACAAAAGTATTCCAACGCAATTTTTGCTTCTTTTATCGAATCTATTTTTTTGTTTTTCACAAAACAAATATACTAATTTGGCAACACACATCTGCATTTGCATATTCAATATATAAGTAAATTGCAACTACTCAGCCATGTTTATCTCGCGCAAAGACGCAAAGAAATACGTAATCTTTTTCCTTTTTTTAGATAATAGTATCAAGAGATACAAAGATGAATGCAAAGCATTCATAAAACTTTATGTTCTTATCTGCCTTTAGGTTTGTGAAAAAATAAGAGTAAAAAACCCTGCTTAGTGTCTTTGCGTCTTGGCGTGAAATACATTTTTAAAAACTCTTACTGGTGAATAGAGTAAATTCAAAATATATTCTAACGATAAAAATATTTTCCATTAAATTTGTAATCAAAGCAAATAACAAACATTGTCTCAAAAAAGCAACTATACGAACCTAATAAAACAAGAAGCACTACGACTCGGATTTTCATCAATTGGAATTGCTAAAGCTGAATTTTTGGAAAAAGAAGCTCCCAAACTGGAAAACTGGTTAGAAAAAGGCTATCAAGGTGATATGCAGTATTTGGAAAATCATTTTGATAAACGTCTTGATCCGCGTTTACTAGTCGAAGGATCTAAGTCTGTAATTTCTTTATCTTACAACTACTATCCAAAAGAAAAACAGCTAAATGACACTTATAAAATTGCACGTTATGCCTATGGGCAAGACTACCATCACGTACTAAAAAATAAACTTAAAAACTTACAAGAATTCATAAAGGATACGATTGGTGAAGTAAACGGACGTTTTTTCACCGATTCTGCTCCTGTTTTAGAACGTGTCTGGGCTACAAAGTCGGGTATAGGTTGGCAAGGAAAAAATTCATTACTTCTGCAGAAAAACAAAGGTTCTTACTTCTTTTTAGCAGAACTGATTATTGATTTAGAATTAGAATACGATACGCCTTTTCAAACAAATCATTGTGGAAACTGTACACTTTGTATAGATGCTTGCCCCACACAAGCAATATTACCAAACAATACAATTGATGGAAGCAAATGTATTTCCTATTTTACTATTGAGCTAAAAAATGAAATTCCTATGGAAATGCAAGGAAAATTTGCCGACAACATTTTTGGCTGTGATATTTGCCAAGAAGTGTGTCCGTGGAATAGTTTTTCTCTACCTCATAATGAAATACTTTTTGAGCCACATTCTGATCTACTCACTTTAACAAAAAAAGATTGGCAGAATCTTACTGAAGAAATATTTCTAAAAATCTTTAAAAAATCTGCTATTAAACGCACAAAATTTTCCGGTTTAAAAAGAAATATTGCATTTATAAAAAATAAAAACTTAACTTGATAATTATCATTTATTTCAAGATAATAAATAAGCAATCTTTGTCTATTCATTTTAAAAAAGACAAAGATGTCAAGTTCAAGAGAAAAAAAAGCAGCATTAAATTATCACGAATTTCCCATGCCGGGAAAAATAGAGGTAATACCAACTACAAAACATTCAACCCAACGCGATTTAGCCCTCGCTTATTCTCCCGGAGTTGCGATTCCTTGTTTGGAAATCGAAAAAAATCCTGAGGATATATACAAATATACGGCTAAAGGTAATTTAGTAGCCGTTATCTCAAACGGAACGGCCGTTTTAGGTCTTGGCGATATTGGAGCAGATGCTTCTAAGCCTGTTATGGAAGGGAAAGGTTTACTGTTTAAAATCTTTGCAGATATAGATGTTTTTGATATCGAAATCCAAGAAAAAGACCCTGAAAAACTAATCGCAGCAATCAAAGCTATTGCACCTACTTTTGGCGGTATTAACCTTGAAGACATCAAAGCTCCTGAGGCCTTTGAAATTGAAAAAAGACTCAAAGCAGAATTAGATATTCCGGTCATGCATGACGACCAACACGGTACCGCT
>JAUVOS010000044.1 GCA_030599055.1 Lutibacter sp. | reverse complement strand
AGTGTTTTTTTGTTCGCTAACATATTCCTTATTTTTAATCTTTTAGTTTCTAGTTTCTAGTTTCTAGTTTCTAGTTTCTAGTTTCTAGTCTTTAGTCTTTAGTCTTTAGTCTTTAGTCTTTAGTCTTTAGTTCTTGTGTTACCAACTACCAACTACCGACTACCAACTACTGACTACTGACTACTGACTACTGACTACCAACTACCAACTACTGCTTTACCTTTTCATCAATTAAATTGCCGTAATGATCAAATAATTGTAACTCAAAAGGCATTTGTCCCATAGCATGTGTAGCACAGCTTAAGCAAGGATCATACGCACGGATAGCTACTTCTACTTGATTCATCATTCCTTCGGTAATTTCCGATTTTCCATCCAATACATTTTCAGCTACCCATCTTACGGCACGGTTCATAGGTTCGTTGTTATGCGTAGTAGATACAATAAGGTTACAGCGTGTAATTCTATCTTTGTCATCTACTTCATAGTGGTGCATTAAGGTCCCGCGAGGTGCTTCGATAATACCTATCCCTTCTTTGCGACGTTCACCGTGTCGTTGTAAATCACTACTTAAAATATCACCATCTTCTAACAAGTTTTTCATCATTTCTGCAGAGTACAAAACTTCAATCAATCGTGCCCAATGCGTGTACATGGTCATGTTGTTTGTTTTACCGTTTGTTGCAGCTCTAAAATCAATCCACTCTTTTTGCGCATACGGTGTTTCGATACCTTCACAAACATTTAATCTTGCCAATGGTCCCACACGATTCCATCCTTTTTCTCTACCGAGATGTTTTAGATAGGGGAATTTTAAATACGACCATTTTTCAACAGCTTCATAGAAATATTGGTTGTAATCATCGTTTGCTACATCATCAAGTGTAATGTTACCTTCTGCGTCTGTTGCTCTTAATACTCCGTCGTATAGTTCTAAAAAACCGTTGTCTTTTTTAACTAAACCTAAATGACCTGATGGATAGGTGGCAAAAGTATCTAAGAATTCTTTGTTTTCTTCATGATAAACTTTCATGAATTCAATAATTTCTATAGACCATTTAATCATGGTATCAACTGACGGTATATCTTTACCATCTAAGAAATAAGTACGTTCTTTATTGTTGATTTTTTTATGAACTCCACCCGGAGTTGCAGAAATACCATGGATACGTTTTCCAGCGACTAATTTGATGATTTCTTGTCCGAATCTTCGCATCAAAATACCCTTTTTGGCAATCTCAGGAAAAGCCATTGCCACACCTACAACATTTCTGTTTAGTGGGTCTGATTCTGCTCCAAAGAGTAAATCGGGTGATGCTAAGTAGAAAAAGTGTAGTGCATGTGATTGGAATACTTGCCCAAAATGCAATAATCTTCTAATTTTTTGTGCGGGTACAGATAAATCATCTGGATCAACTCCTACTATTTGGTCAATTGCTTTGGCTGCTGCCAAATGGTGACTAACCGGGCAAATACCACAGAGTCTTTGTACCATTACAGGAGCTTCCCAATAGGGATGCCCTTGAATAAAGCGCTCGAAACCTCTAAACTCAACAATATGGAATTTAGCATCTGTTACTTTGTTGTTTTCGTCTAAATGAACGGTTACTTTTCCGTGTCCTTCAACACGTGTTACGGGATCTATTACTAATTTTCGTGACATTTTCTTCTAGTTAAAAGTTAAAAAGTTTTAAAGCTGAAAGTGTTTGTTTGATTCAACATATAAAACTAAAATTCTACATTTTTAATTCTACATTCTTAATTGACCTTAGTCGTATTTAAACTCGTCGTGTTCAATTGGAATCTCCTCGCCGGTTAAAATACTTTTAACTACTTTCCAAATGTGTTGTGCATTTGGAGGACAACCCGGTATATAATAATCGATCTTCACCACTTCGTTGGCAGGATACACATTATTTAAAAGCTTCGGAATATCTTCGTGAGCTGGAATTATATTGGCACCTAATTCGCTAGTTATCCCATTTAAGTAAGACTCTTCTAGGCATTCTTCTAGTGGAACAAAGTTACGCATGGCAGGTACGCCACCCATAATAGCACATTCTCCAAAACCTATAAGAATGTCACAATTTTTTCTAAAATCCTCTAATACATGAACGTTATGAGAGTTTGCACAGCCACCTTCAATAAGTCCTACATGGCAGCGTTTGCTGAAATTCTTAATATCAGTAATAGGAGATTTATTAAACTCGACTATTTCAAGCATATCGAGTAAATCAGTATCGATGTCGAGTAAAGACATATGACAGCCAAAACAACCTGCTAAAGAAGTTGTCCCTACGATAAATTTTTCATCATGTTTTGGAGCTGTTACGCCTTTGTGGAGTTTTGTTAAAACATCTTTTCCGATTAAATCAAATTTACGATCTCCAAAGGGTAGTTCGTTTGCTTTTCCTTTAACTAAAATGGCGCCTACAGGACACAAATCCATTGCCCGAATAGCTTCAGCTTCACTTAATTTTTCTTCTTGTTCATAATCAATCTGTACTCTAGTTTTAACGCCTCTTCCTACAAAAGAAAATACACTTTTACCATCTTTAGTTTTGATTTCTTCAACACAACGTTTACACAAAATGCAACGATTTGTCTCCATAATCATACGTTTTGGAGAAAAATCTACGAGTTTCTTACTAAATACGTGTGGATAACGTGTATAGGTAAGTCCCATATCGTATCCTAAGTTTTGCATGACACAATTTCCACTTTTTTCACAAGAAGGACAAAAGTGATTGCCTTCAGCATAAAGCATTTCAATAATTGCGGTTCTATTATCGATTAACTCAGGCGTGTTGATTTCAATTTCCATGCCATCAGCTACTTTTGTCGTACAGCCTGTGGTATGTCTCCCGTTAAGTTTTACAGTGCAAATTCGACAAGTTCCTAGTGTGGGATGAATTTCTTTAAAATAACATAAAGTAGGTATTTCGATACCATTTTCTTTTGCTACATCAATTAAATTTTCACCTTTTTCGGCTTGAACTTTTTTACCGTCTAATGTTAAGTTTACTATATTATTCATAATCAGAAGTTATTTCTTTTATAATATTATCATACTCAGCTACTGCTACATCTAAATTGAAAGACTTGTTGAAATCAGAATCATCTGAAACAATGCTTTCAAAAATTTCAGGAAACTTGGTCATCGCATCATTTAATGAGTTTGAAGACATTTGACCTAATCCACAGCGACTGGTCGTTTTGATGATTTTACTCCATTCCCTTATATCTTTTAAATCTTTTCGTTCAGCATGACCTAAGATTAATTTGTCAATTTTTCTGTTTAATAAGAAATTACCAGTTCTACAAGGTACACATATTCCACAAGATTCATCTACGAAGAAATCTGAATATATTTTTAGGACTTCCAGGATGTCTCTATCTTGATTAAAAATCATAACAGAACCGCCGCACATCATATCTTCTCCACTTATATCTCTATTAAAATCTACTTTAGATAACAGTTCACCTGAAGGACCGCTAAACTGAATTGCTTTTGGATTGTCAGCATCAATTAAGCTCAGGAACTCTTGGAAGTTCATACCCCATTCAATCTCATAGATACCTTTTTTATTACAATCACCAGAGACGCTTAACAACTTTGTTCCGGGTGTTTTTTCAGTACCTAATGCTAACCATTTGTCAACACCCATCTCAAGGATTCTAGTTACGGCACTTAAAGTTTCTACGTTATTAACAACGGTTGGTTTTCCATTAAATCCTTTTTCAACAGGAAATATTTCTTTTGTACCGGGCTCTCCTCTTAGTCCTTCCATAGAATGGATTAAGGCAGTTTCTTCTCCACATATATAAGCGCCTGCACCTAAATGAACGTATATATCAAAATCAAAAGGCTCTTTTGCTTCAATATTTTTTCCTAGGAAACCATCTTTTCTATAGGATTCTAGAAGTTTTTCAATATCTTTTTTCATGAATCTATATTCCCCTCTAAGATAGATTGCACCTTTTGTGGCCCCCACGGCATAGGCTGCTGTAATCATTCCTTCAATTAAAAGTTCAGGATGTTCTTGAACTAAAACTCGGTCTTTAAAAGTGCCTGGTTCTCCTTCATCAAAATTGCAGATTATATATTTTTGATCGGCTTTATTTTGACGACAGAATTGCCATTTTAGACCTGTTGGAAAAAAAGCGCCACCCATTCCGGCTAATTTTGACTTTTTGATAAGTTCAATGATTTCTTGTGGTTCATTTTGCTTTAAAAAAGACAATGAAGAGTAGGTTTTATAGGGTTTAAAAAACACCGTTCTTTCTTTTGATGGCGTATATTGGACGATGCTTTTTGGTTCGTCACAGATATTTTTAGGTTTATTGCCCTTTTTTAAACGAGCGATAATTGCTTTTGCTTTTTCAGGTGTTAAGTTTGTAAAGGGTTTTAAATTTATTAAACAGGCAGGTTCTTGATCACTAAGACCAATACATGCTGTTTCAAATAAGCCAAACATACCATCTTTACTCACATGACCTAGTAAAGTGCCTGTTGCTTCTTCGAAAGCAAGCTTTACTTCATCCATGCCGGCAAACCTCGAAACAACAGAATTGTTGAGGTAAATCGTATATTTCCCTACATTGGTTTTGTGGTAAAAGTGAAAGAAGCTTACAACACCTTCCACATCCATTCTGGATAAACCGAATTCATCGGCTATCTTGGTTATATCATCGTGTTCTATACAGCCTCTTTTCAGTTGAATATCCCAAAGGACATCCATTAATTTACTGCGTTCAATTTTGTTCTTTGTAACCATATCATCTATATTTAAGTAACAAAGATAATAAGATGTAGCACGTGATAGAAATGATATTTATCAGTCTTTGTAATATTTGTTACATGTTAGTGGTATTGAACATTAAATAAGAAACAACGATGCTTTTCCTTGATATGTTATTATATATTCAAAAAAGCAATTAAATTATCGTTAAATATTCTATTTGTAATTAAAATAAATAAGGATTAAGAAGAGTGATTTATTAAAAAATCAGCGTATTGAATCCTAAATCTTTACAGATTAAAGCCTAGTTCAATATCACATTTTTTTAGAGTTTTAGAACTTTTTTTAGATTCCACCAAAATGGGATATAATATGGAAGTATATTACAGGAAAATAATACTTCCTTCTATATTAGGAGTATTCTAGACTTTTTACTCGCAATTCTTTTCCTTGCAATATAATTTTAATAAAACTACCGCATTTTGGACAATTATCGTGTATAAAACTAATTGGATATTCATGCCCACAATCAGAACATCTTGCCTTTGCTTCAACTTTATGAACTCTTTTTTTCGCATTTTCTAAAACAGTATCTTTTACAGCGACTTCCCAAACAAAATCTAAAGAGTCAAACTCGATACCTGCTAGAGTTCCTATTTCAAGATCTATTGATGAAAAGCTATCAATTTTAGCTTTTTTAGCTTCATCTTTAGCAATATTTACAATACCTATTGCAATGGACATTTCGTGCATAATAAATGAATTTTGATAAGGACAAAGTTACCATTATTTCTCGTTGTTTTTTTGATATTTTATTAGGATAAATCCACAAAATATTTAAATATATGAAATGTAATAAAAATCATAAAAAAATCAATATAATATAAATATAATTTAAAAAGATTATAAATAAAACTAAAAATGACATATATCATTAAAAAGAATGTAATTAAAATTAACTTTGTAGCAAATGTTACTTAAAATATTGTTATTAACTGGTAAAATCGAGGGAATAATGATATTTGTTAAAACTGGTATATATGGGAACACTACAAAAGAAAAAATCGAAAACCTATTATGAAAGTCTAATGGACAAGGGGCATTCTCGTCGAGACTTTATGAAATTTGCCACATTTATGACAGCTTATATGGGTCTAGAGTCATCAATGATTGGTCAAGTTGTAAAAGCCATGGAAACTAAAAAGCGAATTCCTGTTATTTGGGAGCATTTCCAAGAGTGTACAGGTTGCACCGAATCTTTTTTACGTTCGGATCATCCATTGGTTGCCGATTTAATTTTAGACAATATTTCATTAGATTATAGCAATACACTAATGGCGGGGGCAGGACACAATGTGGAAGAAGCTAAACATCAATCGATGAAGGATAATTATGGTAAATATATTTTGATTGTAGAAGGTGCCATTCCAACCAAAGACGATGGGGTTTATTGTACTATTGCCGGAAGGACTGCCGAAGATATTCTTAAAGAATCAGCAGCAGGTGCCGCAGCAATTATCACTTTTGGAAGTTGTTCAGCTTGGGGTGGTGTGCAAGCAGCTCATCCTAACCCAACAGGTTCAGTTCCGGTAGATATAATTATTAAAGATAAACCCATTATCAAAGTGCCCGGTTGCCCACCTATAGCTGAAGTAATGACTGGTGTTGTTATGCATTATGCTATTTTCGGTACGATTCCAGAACTAGATAATATGGGAAGACCTAAGCAATTCTATGGAAAACGTGTTCATGATAGTTGCTATAGAAGACCCCATTTTGATGCCGGTCAATTTGCAAAGAGTTTTGACAGCCAAGAAGCCAAAAATGGATATTGTCTCTATAAATTAGGTTGCAGAGGTCCCGTTACTTATAATGCCTGTGGAAGTATGGAGTGGAACAACGGATTGAGTTATCCGATTAAATCAGGTTATCCATGTATAGGATGTAGTGAGGACAAGTTTTGGGATAATGGACCCTTTGTTGAAAGATTGGTCAATATCCCCGGAATGGGCATCGAAGCTACAGCAGATAAAGTAGGTAAAATTGCGGTAGGAGCTGCTGTTGGTTCAGCAGTCGTTCACGCAGTGGCTACGAATATAGCAAAGCGAAAAGAGATAAAAAATCGATCTCAAAGAGGAAAGGCAAACGAAGAAAATATTAAAGCATAAAAAGAACAATCATGGCAAATAGAATAGTAGTAGATCCAATTACAAGAATTGAAGGACATTTACGAATTGAAGCCGAAATAGAAAACGGTATAATAGTCGATGCATATAGTTCCTCTACCATGGTTAGAGGTATGGAAAAAATCGTAGAAGGTAGAGATCCTCGTGATGTATGGGCATTTGTACAACGTACTTGCGGTGTTTGTACAACCGTACATGCTATTGCATCTATTCGGTCTGTAGAGGATGCATTAGATATTGCAATTCCACCCAATGCCGAAATTGCAAGAAATTTGATAACCATAGCTCAAGCAATACAAGATCATGTAATTCATTTTTATCACTTACACGCCTTAGACTGGGTAGATGTTACGCAAGTATTGAGTGCCGATCCAAAAGCGACTTCGGAGTTAGCGCAAAGTATCTCAAAATGGCCCAATTCGTCGCCTGGGTATTTTGCAGATGTAAAGGCTCGAGTAAAAAAGCTAGTTGAGAGTGGACAATTAGGGATTTTTGCCAATGGTTATTGGGGACATAAAGCGATGAAATTACCCGCAGAGGTTAATTTACTGGCCGTAGCTCATTATTTAGAAGCACTTGAATGGCAAAAAGAAATTATTAAAATTCATACTATTTTAGGAGGTAAGAATCCTCATCCCCATTTCTTAGTGGGTGGTATGGGAAGTGCAATAAATCTTGATGATGCCGGTGGTGGCTTAAATGCAGAGCGCTTAGCCTATGTAAAACAATTATTACAAGGAGCACATAAATTTGTCAATGAAGTATATGTACCCGATTTAATGGCGATTGCTTCATTTTATAAAGATTGGGGCGCTATTGGTGATTCAAAATTTAAAAATTATCTAGCTTATGGCGATTTACCGACTGATTCATACGGCAATACAGAAAGTTATAAATGGCCTCGTGGTATTATTCTAGATGGTGACTTGAGTAAAGTACACGATGTCGATTTGGAAAATACTGATGAAATTCAAGAATTTGTCAATAAATCTTGGTATGATTATTCCGATGGAAATGATAAAGGATTACATCCTTATGATGGGGAAACGGATATCAATTATACAGGCCCAAAACCTCCATATGAATATTTAGATGTAGATAAGGCGTATAGTTTTATAAAAACACCAAGATGGCAAGGAAAACCGATGGAAGTAGGTCCATTAGCTAGAATGTTAGTAGGGTTTGGAAAAGGTATTCCTGAGTATAAAGAAATTGTTACTTGGGCATTAACAACCTTAGATGTTCCTGTAGCAGCTTTATTCTCTACATTAGGAAGAACAGCCGCAAGAGGCTTAGAAACTAAATTATTAGCCGATTGGGGTCTTGAATTCTTTGACCAATTAATTGCCAATATTAAAAATGGCGATACAAGAATGGCTAATACAACTAAATGGGATCCAAAAACTTGGCCAAAAGAAGCTAAGGGAGTTGGCTATATGGAAGCACCTCGTGGATGTTTGGCACATTGGATAGGAATTAAGGATGGTAAAACGAATAATTACCAAATGGTAGTGCCATCAACATGGAATGCCTCCCCGAGAGATCCAAAAGGACAAATGTCTGCTTATGAATCGGCACTGATTGGAACACCAATTGCTGATCCTAAAAATCCTGTTGAGATTTTACGAACCATACATTCTTTTGACCCTTGTTTAGCTTGTGCAGTACACTTGTATGATGAGCATGGTAAAAATGTGCACCAAATTCAAGTAGGTGGCGCATGTGAAGTCTAGATTTATTGAAATTATAAAAACATTAATTTTTATATAATGGCAACAACAACATATAATTATAAAAGAGTTTATGTATGGGAGGTTCCCGTGCGGATATTCCATTGGATAACTACTTTTGCTACGTTAATTCTTATTATTACAGGTTTTATTATTGCAAATCCGCCTGCAATTACGACCAATGTAGAAGCGACAAATTCGTACTGGTTTGGATGGGTAAGAGCCACTCATTTTATAACTGCTTATGTACTTATCGCTAATTTATTTTTTAGAGTATACTGGGCTTTTGCAGGAAATCAATTTGCGAATTGGCGTAATTTTATTCCTTATACCAAAAAAGGCATAAAAAATATTTTTTACGTGCTCAGGGTAGATATTTTCTTGATGGAAGACGAAGAACACAAATTGTCAAATATTAGTGTTGGGCACAATTATTTGGCAGCTTTTTCGTATTTAATTATGTCCTTATTTTTTTTATTACAAGTGGCAACAGGTCTTTCACTTATCGCTGACACTTCAACATGGTGGTTCCCTAAAATGTTTACTTGGGTAACCGCTTTATTTGGTGGTGATATTGTCGTAAGATACATACATCATATTTTAACATGGCTTTTTATGGCTTTTATAGTAGTGCACGTTTACTTGGTTCTCTTCCACGATTATTTAGAGGCAAGGGGTGAGGCATCTGCCATGATTAGTGGTTTTAAATTTATAAGATCTGAACGAATAGAAAAAACGGAAGAAGAACTTATTGAAGAAGCAAGAAAACAAATGTGGAGAGGAAAAAAGAAAGAGGAGAGTGAGAGTTAAAAGTTAAAAGTTAAAAAGTTCAAAGTTCAAAGTTTAAGGTTGAAAAGTGTTAGTAACTTAATACTTTCAACTTTCAATTTTAAAACTAAAAAAATGATTTCAGACGAAGTAATAGAGTTGCAAAAGCTCTTTTATCAAACACATAATTATCTCGAAGGTGATAAAAAAGATAGGATCTTGGTACTTGGAATCGGTAACTATTTAATGGGAGATGAAGGAGTAGGAGTGCACGCAATTCAAGCATTGAGCAAAGTTAAATTACCAAAAAATGTCGATTTATTAGATGGAGGAACAGGTAGCTTTGACTTGATGCCTATTTTAGCACAATATCCTTTAGTGATATTTATTGATGCCACTATGGATAGCAAACCTTCAGGCACTATTAACGTTCTTTATCCAAAGTTTGCAGCTGATTTTCCAAAAGTGTTAAGTGCACATGATGTAGGTTTAAAAGACATGATTGATGCCTTGGAATTTAAAGAAGAACTCCCAAAAATAATTTTACTGACTGTCTCTATTAAAGAGATGATTCCTATGACTATAGAGTTGACTGAGGCGGTAGAAAAGAGTATTTCAAAAGTAGTAGTTAGGGTATCAGAGATTCTTTTGCAGAATTAAGGGTTTAGTTTATCGCGCTGAAGTGTTTTCGTTTGAATAAAATAAGAAAGTCAATTGCAAAAAAAAGAAAAATCAAAACAGGCTACATATTTAAATTGTTTATTGTAAATTTACAGCACTTAATTTAATGATATGGCTACCATACGAGACTTAAAAAAAACTATTAATTACGAACTTTCTGGAGTAATTGAGGAGTGTTATGTTTGGCAACTTGAAAACGCTGATAAAGCAGAAAAAGCAGAAAAAATTATTGATGCTGCCATCGAATCTTTTGACATGCTTATTGCGAGAGTAAATGAAAAAAAGGTTGAAAATAAAAAAGTACATCTTCAGTCAGTTGTAAAAGATTTGAACAAATCTACCGGAAGTTTAATGAAAAAATTAGTAAAACTTTAAGGTTTTTTTAATTGAAATGCATACTAAATAAAAGTATTTACGTTATTCTTATAAACCCTACTACCTATGGCAAGAGCAATGTTTGAGTACACAAAAACTGTTTTACGAAAAGTGAGTTTTAGTGTTGAGTTGTTTACTCGCGAATTAGAAAAGGCAATTACCAGATTACTTCCCTACGAAATAGACGAACTACGTTTATGGTTAATTAATTATACAAAACAAAAACCCGAATTGGTCGCTTGTTTGGTTATAATTGATAGTTAGTCTTTAGGAGAAAGTTTGAAATAATTTTTAAATCTACTTTTGAAGTGGGCTTATTATTTCTACATCGTTAAAAGATATGGCACCTCTTACAACACTATCAATACAGTTTTTTAAGGCTTCGACCATTTGAATTTTTAACTGTGATTTATGGTAAACAAGACTGACCTCACGAGCAGGAACCGGACTTTCAAAATCGCGTAAGTATTTATAATCATTATCGGGCAAATCAATGGAATCGAGATAAGGCAATAGCGTCATTCCAAAACCTTCTTTTGTAAGCTTGATTAAAGTTGCAAAGTTGCCACTTTCTAATTCAAAATGTTTTTGTGTCATGTGTTTAGCCGGATTGCATAGATTTATTATGTTGTCTTTAAAACAGTGTCCATCTTCCAATAACAGAATTTCGTCTATTTCTAAATCACTAGCAGCTAATTTTTTATTATTAAATAAACGATGGTCTTCCGGAATAAATCCTACAAAGGGTTCATAATATAAAGGACGTTCCTTAATCGCTTCATTTTCTAGAGGAGTAGCCGCGATACCTACATCAATACTTCCATTGCTAAGCTGATTGATTATTTCTTCTGTAGCAAGTTCATTGATAATCAGATTGACTTTTGGATATTTATTTATAAATACTTTTAGAAACATGGGAAGAAGTGTAGGGATAACTGTTGGAATAATTCCAAGTCTAAATTCTCCACCGATAAACCCTTTTTGTTGATCGACAATATCGTTCATACGTTGACTTTCATCGACGATAGTTTTGGCTTGCTCAACAATTTTTTTACCAATCTCTGTAAGCGCTATTGGTTTCTTTTTGCGATTAAAAATTTTAATATCCAACTCATCTTCTAATTTTTGAATCTGCATACTCAGAGTAGGCTGTGTTACAAAGCTATGCTTAGCGGCTTTTGTAAAGTTTCTATACTTTGCTACTGCTAATACATATTCTAATTGCGTGATGGTCATGTGGATATACGATTTACGATTTAGAATTTATATACGAAATATTACTCTAAACTTCTAACTGATAACTTCTAACTGATAACTTCCGACTAGTACATATCCCAGAAATCACGTTTTTTGTTTAAGGCTTCTTCAGCTTTCTGATACTCTTCAACCGGTGTGACTTTTAAAAATGAAGGATGCTGTTCGATAGCAAATTCAATCTTTTCTACAATTTCGTCAATTGTATCGTGCTCATAATCAATTTTTAATGCTTGTTTTATTTGAAAAGTTTGAAGGATTCCTCTTTTTTTAATCAGTAAGCCTTTTTTGTCAAAAGAACGTCTAAAACCATCAATTACAATAGGAATTACAATGGGTTTATATGTTTTAATAATATGAGCAGTACCTTTCCTAATCGGTTTAAAAGGTGTTGTGGTGCCTTGTGGAAAAGTAATTAACCATCCATCGTCAAGCGCTTTTCCGATATTGCTTATATCTGACATTTTTACTTGCCTTTTTACATCTTTTCCTTCGTTTCTCCAGGTGCGTTGTATTGAAACCGAACCTCCATAGGCAAATATTTTGGGAAGAAAACCAGATTTCATTGTTTCAGCAGCAGCAACAAAATAAAGATTGAGTTTGGGATTCCACAAATAGCCAATATTTTTTATGTCGTTGACTCTTTGGTGTAAAGCGGCATTAAAAACATGAAACATAGCAGCTACATCTGCAAAATAAGTTTGATGGTTAGAAACAAAGAGTACGTTAGTGTCAGGTAAATCACGAATTATTTCAGAGCCTTCAATTTGTAATTTATTGAATCTACGATATCTACCATGAGATATTATTCCAAAAATTCTGATTAACCATCTTTTTACAAACAATATATGTCCAAAAGCATTTCTTTTGAATAATCTCATTTATTTGAAGGTTTTTGTTTGGCTAAAACAAAGATACAAAAAGAAATTTTCTAACTGTTGAAATAAGTTTTATTTCGGTAAAGTAAATTTGAATAGTTCGCGCAACTCACTTAACATCATCGCGGTAGCTCCCCAAACAATTTGATTATTTAAAACAAAACAAGGAGTAGTAACTTGTATTCCTGTATGTGTTTGTACTTTTCTAATCTGAATGGTCTCAGGGTCTAATAAATCAGATAAAGAGGCAGTTATAATTTCTTCAACTTCGTAATTGATTTTAAATTTTGGATTGGATTCTATTGTGGCTATGAAAGGATGTGCTAAAAAATTACTAGGAGGAATATAAACCTCTGTCAGTTCTTTAAATACGGCTTTAGGCATAATTTGTATTCCTATCTCTTCTTTGGTTTCACGAATTGCAGTTTCTATTAAGTTGGCATCTTCCATGGCTTTTTTCCCGCCCGGAAAACTTATTTGTTTTGCATGATGTCCGTCGTAATTTGCTCTTTTGGTTAAGATAAATGAAGTTTGGTTATTCTCATTCGGAAAAAAGATGATAAGAACACTTGCCAAAGTAGGATTAGAAGCTTTTATCTTATTGAGATTATAGCGCTTTCTATAGGTAGGAGCTAATAGAAATTGTGCTTTTACACCACCTAAAGGAGCCTTTTGTAGTTTTGGGATACTATTTTTGAAGTCTGTAAAGAGCATTTTTTACATTTTATCTCTTGTCTCTTGATAAGATAGAACACTGATGACGCAGATTTTACTGATTTTCGCTGTTGTGAATTGTAATTTTTGCCTCTTGATTCTTGATTCTTGTTTCTTGATTCTTGTTTCTTGATTCTTGATTCTTGCTTCTTGCTTCTTGATTCTTGATTCTTGTGATTCTTGATTCTTTTTTCTTGATAAGATAGAACGCTGATGACGCAGATTTTACTGATTTTCGCTGTTTTGAATTGTAATTTTTGCTTCTTGTTTCTTGATTCTTGTTTCTTGT
>JAUVOS010000184.1 GCA_030599055.1 Lutibacter sp. | reverse complement strand
TTTTACAAGCCTATCGTTATTCTTTCAAAACAAATAAGATGAAGCAGACGCTATTATTCCTATCCATCATAAGCATTATTGCTTTAAGTTCTTGTCGTAAGGATTTTAGTACTCAGCCCAGTACGGGACAACTAGAATTCTCAAAAGACACGGTATTTTTAGACACTATTTTTAACGATATTGGTTCGAGTACCTATGCTCTTAAGGTATATAATCGTAGTAAAAATGCAATTACAATTCCAACAATACAATTAGCAGATGGTGTTGATTCTAGATATCGTTTAAATGTAGATGGCATTGCCGGGCGTTCATTTGAAAATATTGACATCTTAGCTAAAGACAGTATTTATGTCTTTATTGAAGTAACTGTTCAAGATGTATCTACAACTGAATTATTATATGTTGATGAATTACTTTTTGATTCAGGCAGTAATCAACAAGATGTGAAATTGGTTACACTAGTTCAAGATGCTATCTTTTTAAGAGCTGATAAAGACCCTAATGGTATCATTGAAACTTTAGTTATTGACGGAGAAGAAACAACAATTCAAGGACGCTATTTAGAGGATGATGAACTTATTTTTACTGATGAAAAACCATATGTAATCTATGGTTATATGATGGTAGGCACCGAATCCAATGAGGCAAAAACCTTAACAATACAAGCAGGAGCAAACGTACATTTTCACACAAACTCTGGTTTATTTGTTAATGAGAATTCCAGTTTACATGTATTGGGAAGTCTTAATGTTGAAGGTCAACCTCAAACCGAAGTCATCTTTCAAGGAGACCGCCTAGAACCTGAATTTGAAAATACACCCGGACAATGGGATAAGATTATCTTGTTTCCACATAGTTTAAACAACATCATTAATTACGCTACAATAAAAAACGGAACTATTGGTGTACTCGCTTTTGGGAATACTACAGGAACTCCTGTTTTAGAGATAACAAATTCGCAACTTTACAACAATTCACTTTTCGGAATTTTAGGACTCCAATCAAATATAAAAGGTAGTAACCTAGCCATTAACAACTCCGGATTATCTGCTTTTTCAGCTATGGTAGGTGGCACCTATAATTTTACACATTGCACTTTTGCTAATTCTTGGAGTATGCGTAGTACCCCTAATATTTGGTTATTAGATTCTAATATTGCTATTAAAAGAGAAGAGGATCCTTTAGAAACAGCTAACTTTTCTGAATTTAATTTTACAAATTGTATTATTGATGGGTTTGGAAATATCGAACTTGAATTTGACCAAAAAGGAAACGACACTTTTAATTATAATTTTAAAAATAACCTTATTCAGTTTAATGATGTTAACAATGTGTATGCTGGCGTAGCATTTTATGACTTTACAGTTCCCATCCATTACACTGACAATATTCTAAATGGAAATCCTGATTTTAAAAATTTGCAACTAAATGAGCTTATAATAGGTGAAAACTCGGCTTGTATTAGGCAAGCTGACACATCAGGCACATCACAAGTTCCTCTTGATATCTTAGAAAAACCAAGATCAAATACTGAGGAAAACCCTGCTGATATTGGCGCTTATGAACATACAATCTTTGAGGAGTAAAAAAGCTCATCCCAAGCCTTCTCAAAAGAGAAGGGAGTTAAAACCTAGCCTCAGCATTATTCAATGTAATGAGTTCTTGCAAAATTGAAATTCTGAATTCTTAATTCTACATTCTTAATTCATAATTGAATCCCTATCTTTGTCACATGCAAAAGAACATTATAATTACAGGTGCAAGTCGCGGAATTGGGTTTGAATTGGTGAAAATCCTTTCGATTACTCATAATGTCCTAGCTATTTCGAGAAATGTAAAACCTCTTGAAAAGCTAGCTTCTTCTCCTGAAATATACAAAGATCGAGGCACTCTAAAAACACTATCTTTGGATATAACCAAATCACATTATCTCAAAAAAGCCGTTGCTTATGTAGAAAACCATTGGAGGCAAGTTGACATCATCATACACAATGCCGGAAAGCTCATCAATAAACCCTTTTCTGAAACAACCACAAAAGATTTTTTTGAAGTCTATCAAGTCAATGTTTTTGCTGTTGCCGAATTAACAAGAATTATGTTGCCATTTCTAAAAAAAGGAAGTCATGTACTAACTATCAGTAGCATGGGTGGCATTCAAGGCAGTTCGAAATTCGCTGGACTTTCTGCTTATAGTTCTTCAAAAGGAGCTGTAATTACCTTAACCGAATTATTAGCTGAAGAGTACAAAGACACCGGTATTTCTTTTAATGTATTGGCACTAGGAGCCGTACAAACAGAAATGTTAGAAGAAGCGTTTCCAGGATATAAAGCACAAACAACTGCAAATTCTATGGCTGCTTATATTGCAGACTTTGCACTTTTTGGAAATAAATATTTTAATGGGAAAATATTGCCAGTTGCAAATTCGACGCCGTAATTAGTATTGAGTATTGAGTAATGAAATGTTAGTATTTAGACATAAAAGTAGATATTAGGTTTATAGTAAAGAAATGGATAAAAATAAATATCAAAATATATTAAAGGAGTATATTCCAGAAGCTGCAATCGATGGAATAATTGAATTACTAGATAAGCATCCTGTTTATTTTGAAATAACAAGAGAACGTGTAACTAAACATGGAGATTTTAAAATCTTAAGAAACGGACAACCAAAAATCACGGTTAATCATAATTTAAACAAATACAGTTTTTTATTAACCTTAATACATGAAATCGCACATCTTACAACCTATACTAAATTTAAAAGAGTAAAGCCACATGGAATAGAATGGAAAAATGAGTTTAAATATTTAATGCTCCCTTTTTTAAATAATCTTGTTTTTCCAAACGACATACTCCCTTATTTAGCACAGTACCTAAAGAATCCCAAAGCGGCAACGGGTTCTGATGTACAATTATCAATGGCTTTAAAAAAATATGATATTGCATCAGATAGAACTTTTTTGTTTGAATTAGAAAAAGGAGCCCCTTTTAAATTGCGAAAAAAAACCTTTACTTTAGGCAATAAAAGACGAACTCGCTATGAATGTGTTGAAGAAGCGACAAAAAAAAGATATTTGATTCATATGAATGCTGAAATAAAAAGACTTTAGACAATAAGATTTGAGATTTGAGATTTGAGATTTAAAATTTAAAATTAATATAAATGAAAAAAAACAACAACTATTATGCAGTAATCATGGCAGGTGGTATCGGCTCACGTTTTTGGCCAGTAAGCACTCCTGAAAACCCCAAACAATTTCATGATCTATTGGGAACAGGGAAATCACTTTTACAACAAACCTATCATCGATTACAAGCTTTAATTCCAGATGAGAATATTTTAATTTCAACTAACAATCGATATAAAAACTTAGTAAAAAAACAATTGCCTGAAGTAAGAGACTTGCAGTTGGTTTTAGAGCCTGCCATGCGAAATACAGCACCGGCAATCTTGTATTCTGCTTTAAAAATCTATCAAAAAAATCCTGATGCACTTATTTTAATTGCTCCTAGTGACCATTGGATTGATAAAGAACATACATTTATCGCCGATTTAGAAACCGCTTTTAGAACTTGTAAATCTCAAGATATTTTAATGACTTTGGGTATTCAACCTACACATCCTAATACAGGCTATGGCTATATTCAGTTTGAACAAGAAAACTCAGCCATTAAAACAGTAAAACAATTTACCGAAAAGCCCAATTTAGAAACTGCAGAAAAATTTATTGATAGTGGAGATTACCTTTGGAATGCAGGTATTTTTGTTTGGTCTGCAAAAAGTATTCTCAAAGCCTTTCAAACATATCTACCCAAAATGTTTGCACTTTTTAATGAAGGTTCAACTATTTGGAATACAGACTTTGAAGATGACTTTATAAGGGATACTTACCCAAAAGCCGAAAGTATATCTATCGATTATGGTATTTTAGAAAAAGCTGATAACGTAAAGGTATTACCTGTTGATATCGGATGGAATGATTTAGGAACTTGGGGAGCTTTACACCAAAAATTAAGCAAAGATTCACAGCAAAATGCAGTTGTAAATGCCGATAGTTATTTTACCGATGCCTCAGGAAATATGATACGCACCAATAAAGGGAAAAAGGTTGTCGTTAAAGGCTTACACAATTTCATTATTGTAGAAAATGATGGAATTTTAGTAATTTTACCCAAAGAGGATGAACAGGTAATTAAGGAATTGTCTCAATTAGGCAATAGGCAATAGGTAATAGGTAATAGGTAATAGGTAATAGGTAATAGGTAATAGGTAATAGGTAATAGGTAAAATTAAAACTAATAAAATGAATCCAATACTCAAAAATGTTTTAGCAGTAATTTTAGGTATTCTAATAGGTAGTGCTGTGAATATGGGACTAATCATGATTAGTGGTTCAATTATTCCACCACCGGATGGTGCAGATGTCACGACAATGGAAGGTTTAAAAGAATCAATACATTTGTTTCAACCTAAACATTTTCTTTTTCCATTTTTAGCACATGCTTTGGGAACGTTGGTTGGGGCTTTTATTACCGCCCTAATTGCCACAAATCATAAACTAAAATTTGCGTTGTTTATTGGAGCATTCTTTTTAATTGGAGGTATCGTTAATATATTTATGTTACCTAGCCCTACTTGGTTTATAGTAGCAGATCTAGCGGGAGCTTATATTCCAATGGCTTGGATGGGATGGAAAATAACTCAATGGTATCAAAAAAATAAGTAAGAAAAGATAAATGCATTATTATGCTGACTAAAAATAATAAAGAACAAGAAAACACATCACACGAGCCCAAGCTCAATATCAAAGAATATTTAACACATCTATTTGACATAAAAAAGGGAACGGATAAAGCGGGTACCATTAAAGATATAAAAAAAGGTATTTCTATTAGAGGTCATACGGCTTGGATTCTTATCTTTTCA